>JAICVE010000518.1 GCA_025935475.1 Nitrospira sp.
ATCATCCCGGTCCTCAACAAGATCGATCTTCCCGGAGCAGAGCCGGAGCGGCGGGCGGAAGAAATTATGAATCTGATCGGCGCCAAGCGGGAGGAGATTCTGGCCGTCTCCGCGAAGGAGGGCACCGGCGTGCCGGAGCTGCTGGAGGCAATCGTCGCACGGGTGCCGCCGCCTCGCGGCCGGCGGGATGCGCCACTCCGGGCTCTGATCTTCGATTCCTATTACGATCGGTATCGCGGGGCCGTACCGAGCATCCGGGTGGTCGACGGGGCCATCCGGGAAGGCACCGAGATCGTCTTCGGGGCGCACCAGGACGAGGTGCACCACGTGGATGAGGTGGGCTACCTGCAATTGGGGCAGCATCCGACGGACCAGCTGGAAGCAGGAGAGGTCGGCTATATAGTCGCGAGCTTGCGCGACGTGCGTGATGCCCGCGTGGGTGACACGATCCTGGATGCCGCAAACCGGGCCACCGAGCTCCTGCCGGGTTATCGCGACGTCAAGTCGATGGTGTTCGCCGGCGTGTACCCCACCGACTCGGAGCAGTACGAGGGACTTCGTGACGCACTGGAAAAGCTCAGGCTGAACGACGCGAGCCTGCACTACGAGCCGGAGTCGTCAACTGCCCTGGGTTTCGGGTTCCGCTGCGGGTTCCTTGGCCTGCTCCATATGGAGATCGTGCAGGAGCGGTTGGAGCGCGAGTTCAACCTCGATCTGATCACCACAGTTCCTACGGTCGAATACCACGTGTATAAGACCGATGGGGAAAAGCTGCTCCTCGAGAACCCCAGCAACCTGCCCGATCCCGCTAACATCGCCCGCATCGACGAGCCGTACGTGAAGGCCCGCATCATGGCCCCGGCCGAATATATCGGTGGGATCATGAAGCTGGGCCAGGAGCGGCGGGGCGTCTACAACGGCATGCACTACATTGACACCGCTCGGGTGGAGTTCGACTTCGAATTCCCGCTGGGTGAGATCGTGCTCGACTTCTACGATAAGTTGAAGTCGCTGAGCCGAGGATATGCCTCGCTGGACTATGAGGCAGCGGATTACCGCGAGTCCGATCTGGTCAAGCTCGACATGCTGATCAACGGCGATGCGATCGATGCCTTCAGCGTCATCATCCATCGCGACAAAGCGCAGGAGTGGGGCCGCAAGGTGGCAGAGAAGCTGAAGGAGCTGATTCCGCGACAACTCTATCAGGTCGCGATCCAGGCGGCCATTGGCGGCAAAATCATCGCGCGCGAAAGTGTCAGCGCCAAACGCAAGGACGTGACCGCAAAATGTTACGGCGGCGACATCACCCGCAAACGCAAGCTCCTCGAAAAGCAGAAGGAAGGCAAAAAGCGGATGAAATCAATCGGACGCGTGAACATCCCTCAGGAAGCGTTCATCGAAGTGTTGAAGACGAACTGAGCGCAGCTTCCAGTCAGCGTTTTTTGCGGAAGCGCTGGGCGCCAACGAGCATCGTGATGCCGCCGAGCAGCGAAACGGCCACACCCGGTTCGGGAATGACGGTCAGAATCCCCGAGCCGGCAAAGTATTCGTCGTTCTTGAACGTCGCCACGCTGAGGCTGCTCCCGTACGTGCCGAATGGTTGGGCAACGCCGCCGAGCACCAGGCCCCCGACGAATTCATTG
>JAICVE010000391.1 GCA_025935475.1 Nitrospira sp.
CAACAGCTCATGATTCCGGCGGGGTATCGCGGCACGGGAGCCAATGTTCTGATCAGTCAGCACGGCGATGGCGAAATCATTGCGCGCATCATTGCCCACTTCGGTCATGAGGCAGTTCGAGGCTCGAGTACCCGAGGCGGAGCTGGTGCGCTCCGGGCCCTGATCAAGCTGGGACGCGCCGGCAAGGATTTGGTCGTGACCCCCGATGGCCCCAAAGGGCCACGACAAGTGGCAAAGCTGGGCATTGTGCAACTGGCGAAGGCCACCGGACTTCCGATTGTTCCCTTAGCCTTTGCCTGCTCAACCAAGCAACTGTTCTCGAGCTGGGATCACTTTATGGTGCCCTATCCCTTCTCAAGGGGTCTGTTTCTCTACGGAAAGCCGATGTTCGTGTCGCGGGAAGGCGACGATTTCGCGCTCGAAGCCGACCGCCTTGTGCTCGAGATGGAACTCAATCGGCTGACCGAGGAAGCCGAACACGCGGTGACACAGACACACGCGTGAGGTAAGGCGGCATCGGGACACAGGCCTACCGTCCGGTGCCAGGTCCCTTCTTGCCACTCGACTGCGGTCCTGTCTTCCCCGATCCCGTACCGGGACTCGAAGTTCCCGAGCTGCCCGTACCTGTCCCGGATCCACCAGAACCTCCGCTTCCGATTCCTGCACCGGGATCACTTGATCTGCCGCTGCCCATTCCAGATGTGTCGGTCCCGCTTCCCATTCCTGTACTTCCTCCACCAACATTCCCGCTTCCCATGCCCGAGCTTGAACCACCAGACCCCATACCGGTGCCTCCAGATCCGCTGCTGCCCATACCTCCCGCGGTCCCTCCACCTGTTCCTCCACCGGTGCCGCCGCCAGATCCACCGCCACTGCCTCCCCCGGCTTGCGCCAGAATGATCAATGACTGTGTATCTGGTTGCTCCGCCGCAAATGCATCAACGCCACAAACCAACGCGACGCTGAACACCATAAGACATACGCCTCTTGCGACCGTTGTCATTGAATTACCTCCTTTATAGGTTGCCATTGCTCCTTCATATTTCCCATACTGTTCCAACCCTAAAGTTCAACAATCGAGCGAACTCCTGATTTGTTGCGCTGCGGACTAACAGTCCCAGTCCGCTTGCCGCCAGCGTCGCGGCGCCCACCGTCCGCTGGCTGAGCCCATAGAGCAGCGCAGCGGTTCCCATCAGGGCGGCTGCCATCCGCACAGTCGGTGACCAATGGGATTGCATCAGTGCGATGCGTGGGCCGAGCTTTGGCTCCGTTGGCCCTTGTAGCGCGGGGACGCCCTCAGAGGATTCATGCGGCTCCAAGCGATTGAAGATGTGCGTCACGCCGCGGATTCCTGAAACGGCATGACAGATGCCCTCGACTTCGTCCGCCAACACTGGGCCGCTGAGCGTCACAGCACTGTCCGTCACATGCACGTCGATTGCCGAAGGATGGCGCGAGAACTGCCCGACCTTGGCGCGGACGCGCTCGCACAAGATCCGATCCGTCACGGGCGGTTCGGATTGAATCCAAGATTTCACCGCCGCTCCCATTCCAATCGCCCGGTTCCGCACGTCTCGCGAGGTGCTGCCGGCAAACTCCCGCGTCTTTCTCGACCAACGGATGCCTTTACCGCGCACCAGCGCCCGGCGGCGCCGTCCACGATCCGGATCCAAAAGATACATAAGTCCAGCTCCAAGGGTGGCACCGCTGACCAATGAAAATGTCTTATTCATCGTGTTCCTCCTTCGCTGATGTACTTGTTGTTTCGGCGTCGAGCAGATGAGCAACGGCCTACCCCACTTCGCCTCGCTACGCCGCCACCGACCGCTTGTCAACGTAACGGGCCTCCGGCGGCGTCGGCTGGACGACCGTGGCCTGCAGGCCTTTCTCGCCCGGTTCGACGTTCAGGCTCACTTCCATGCCGTCCATTTGCTCGAAAACGGCATCACGCACCGCATTCTTGTGAAAGTACACGTCCGTCCCATCCTCAAGCGTAATGAAGCCGTAGCCTTCCTCGGAAAACAGCTTCGTCACAATCCCCCGCTCAGGCGGTGTGTTGACATGGACCTCATGCGAGGCACGCTTTTCGCGGATTCTTTTCCAGCTCGAACCCCAACGCTTCGAACGTGAGGCGGATGGCTTCCTCGAACGTCTCATGGTGCTTTCCGGCCGTGATCGTATGCCCGGGGATCTGCACGACGAGGAGCACGCTGTGGGAATCAGCCGGTTTGCGGTGATCGTGCTTGGTGAGCGTGGCGCGGATATGCGTGATCTCATGATTCGGGTGTAAATCAGCCACGCGCGATTCGATGTCGGCCCGCCATTCGGGTCTTAGGGCGGTTTGCCTTCCTTCGATTTGCAGGTCCATGTTCCACTCCTACAATAAGTGACGTTCCTCTCCTACAATATGTGGCCTTTGAAGATATTCGCCCATTAACGCACCGGTGTTAGAAGGAAGAAAACTAGCACCACCCCTGGCAGGAATGGTGACGGCCCTAGGAGTGAGCACGGCGGTCCGGGCACAATGGTTTTGCGTGAACGAGCGAAGCGAGAAGGGATGCTTGCTAGTCAACCACTTTTAGGCGGTCGCTGCATTTGATCTGACCGCCTCGGACAACCTTCGCATAGACGCCGACGTTTCCCTCGTTCTGCTGGAGGGCTGTCCGGAGGATGCCGGTGTCTTTGGGCAAATCGCCCTGGGCCAGCGTCGTCATGACGCAGCGGCCGCAAGGGCCGGTGATGGCGATCTGCGCATCGCCGACCTTGATCGTCTTGCCGACCCAGGATTGCTCGACGAAGCCGTTCGTCCCTTCCGGCGTATCGACCAGAATGTTGGGACGGAAGCGCTGCGGCTCGAAGCGGCCCTTCGGATGGGCGTGATGCAGTTTGATCAGCGTGGCGATCGTGATCAGGTGGATCGTGGCGCCGTCGAAAAACGTACCACGAGGGAGCGTGAAGTCCGTCACTGTGTCCCGATAGTCG
>JAICVE010000212.1 GCA_025935475.1 Nitrospira sp.
CTCGAGGGAGCGGAGCTTCCGATGGAGTGTTTTCAACAAGCTGTCGGAGAATCCCGTGCCGACTCTTCCCGCATAGCGCAACGTCCGGTCTTCGTAAAATCCTACCAGCAGCGCGCCGAATCCTTGCCGTGAGCCGGCCGGCTCCGTGAATCCGCCGATGACGAATTCCTGCCGCTGCTCGCATTTCACCTTGAGCCACGTGCGACCGCGTCCCGACCGGTACCCGGCGTCCATTCGTTTGACGATCAAGCCTTCGAGTCCTTGCCGGCAGGCCTCCTGGAAGGACGCTTGATTGTCTCCGATGATGTGATCGCTATAGCGCAGCTGCCTGTCTCTTGACCGCTTCAAGAGAGACGCGAGCAGGGCCTTCCGCTCAATGAGCGGACTCGCACGGAGGTCATAGCCGTTGAGATACAGCAGGTCAAAAATGCAGTAGACGATCGTGCCGGTAAACCGCGAATCGAAGGCGTTCTGCAAGGCTTGAAAGCTCGATCGCCCTTGCTCCGTCAGCACGACCGCCTCCCCGTCGAGCCAGGCGTCCTTGAGGCCAAGGCCGGCGACCGCTTCTGCCTGAGCGGAAAGTTTCGGCGTCCAATCGTTGCCATTACGGGTGAACAGCCGTACATCGCCATTCTTCACGCGGCATAAGAGCCGATAGCCGTCGAATTTGATCTCGTGCAACCAGTGATCATCCGTGGGCATCCGGTCGACCAGCGTGGCCAACTGCGGCACAATCCAGTCTGGCTGACGCGCCTTGACGGCGCCGGGCAATTTCGACACATCCGATTCGATGAGGCCCGACGGTTTCACTGAAGGCTGACGCTTGACCTTTTGCGTTGTGACCGCAGGGCTCACGACGCGTGGTTCGGAAGTCGCCGAACCCCGATTCGAATGCCAGACTCGCGCACCGGCGGTCGCAATATCTTGGAGGTCGCGTCCGCTCTCCACGCTCTCCGTCAAGGTCTCCACGATCTCACCTGCCTGTCCCCTTCGCGCCTCCTCATCCTGCTCTTTGATCAACAGCCAATTTTCTTTGCCGTTGTCCCGCGTCTCATTCCGCCGCGACTGCATGCGTACCAGGGTCCAAGCGCCATGGAGTTTTTGCCCCTCCAGCCGGAATTTCAGCACGCCATGACGAAAGGCGTCGTGCGGATCGCCCTGTGGCCGCCAGATACCGCGGTCCCAGATCAGCACCGTTCCCGCGCCGTATTGCTTGGGAGGGATGACGCCTTCGAATTCCGCATATTCCAGCGGATGATCTTCGACATGCACGGCGAGGCGCTTTTGGCCAGGATCGAGGCTGGGCCCCTTCGGCACGGCCCAACTCTTCAATGTCCCGTCGAGCTCGAGCCGGAAATCATAGTGCAGGCGCGTCGCGGCATGTTTTTGCACGACATAGATCGGACCATCGGCCGGGGGTCGATGTCCGGGATGGCCGGCCGGCTCGGGACTTTTCCTAAAGTTACGCTTCCCGCGATACCGTTGTAGCTGGTGGGTCACCGTGGCGCGTTTCATCGTTCATCAGTCTTTTTGGAAGAGGCGCGGCGTAGATGCGGGAGGCGGCGGAGACGGTGCCGGCACGGAATACCCCCGTGGAAACGAATAATACGGTCCATAATAGGAATAGGGATACAGGCCGTACGGTCCGGCGAAGGGGCTGCCGAACCCGTAGTACCATGAGGACCAGGGGCCATAGTATCCGCCGTACTGGCCATAGTACGCCGAGTCGTACCGGTCGCGGTCGCGACTCCTGACTTCGTTCCAATCAATCAGCTGTTTGATGTCGACGACCGGATATTGATACTCGCCTTCATCAAGCGGTTTGGTGGTCGCGCCTTTCACTTCTCCCACGACCGTCAACGGGGAGTCCTTCTCGAACATTGCAGGGTCAAGAAAACCAGTGGATTGGATGGCGAGAAAACGTCCCTCGGACTTCGCCTTGCGGTCAGACGGCGACAGGCCGCGCTCAGTCGGTACCTGCAGAATTTCAATTTCGGTTCCCTCGTTGAGGCGCCGAGCCTTCAAGGCCACTCCGCTCACCATCACCGTCCGGCCCACATACTGACGAGGATCGGCATGGAGTTGGCTGAAGGAGATGGTATCGTCCACCTGAGACAGGACGTCAGCTGGGACCAAGCGTTCTAATTGA
This sequence comes from Nitrospira sp., assembly GCA_025935475.1. GTDB lineage: Bacteria > Nitrospirota > Nitrospiria > Nitrospirales > Nitrospiraceae > Nitrospira_C. Next base: position 2,150 of record JAICVE010000212.1, read on the forward strand.
TATTGCCCCGTCTGATGAGCGGATTTCGCGCAACCGGTGGCGGAAGAACCGGCACCAGCTATCACCATGACGAGTATGGATAGGCGAATCAGAGTCATGCCGCCTCACACGCTGCTGTTGTTCAACACATTTAAACATAGCTTTTCGAACTTGCCAAAGACGCCGAGGCCTATAGACCTGGTAGATCTCTAACCATCCACACCTGGGTGCAGAGCTAGGGGTTCTCCGGGGTTCCTGTCAAAGGCCATTGGCGCCTAGTATCCCATGCCGACACCGACGCCACCGAAGCTTCCGCTTCTTCCGCCGCTGCCGAACCCAAATCCCACTCCTCCGAACAGGCCGACAGAACTGCCCGAGCGCTCGCGGTAGGCGTCTTCACTCCAGACGTAGAGATGCTTCACCTTGATCGTGGGATACCTGTAGGTCGATTCGTCGAGCCGGCGCGTCTCGTCGCCGGTGACAGCCCCGACGAGGGTGACCTTTGTCCCAGGAGGAAAAGATGCAGGGTCTCCTGCGCCAAGGTCTACGGCAAGAAATCGCCCCTGAGATTCGGTTCGGCGCTCGACCGGAGGATCATCACCCTTCACTGGAAGTTGAAGGATTTCCAACTCCACTCCATCCTGCACGCGCCTGGCGCCGAGCACCTCGCCACCCAACAAGACAGTCCGGCCCTGCACCGACTGTGGAGACGCCTGAATGTCGCGAAAGGATACCGACGAGTCGATCTGTTCTTTCAACTCAGATGGAATCACCTTCGACCCAGAGCAGGCGGAGGCCAGCAGCGCGAACGCGGCCGCGGCAAGCGGAAGGAGGACGGTGCAACGACGAATCTGCCGAGCCCAATGTGGAGCATTCATGATGTGTTCCGTTAGAAATGGTACGACAGGCCAAAGACCAGCGCTTGCGCGCGATAGTCCCCTGAGAAGCCTCCGGCGGATCCGAAGGCTTCGTTGAAGGAGAGCGTGCCACGCGTATATTTATATTCAGCAAAAATGGCCACATACGGGGTAATGAAGGTGCGCAGTCCGCCCAACAGATTGATGCCGAATCCGACATCGGTGTCGCTTTGTACGTCCACGGTCTCCGAAATGCGGGCGATCAATGCGGCGCCGCCGAATCCGACGTACGGCTGAAACGTCTGGCCGGGGTACCGCAACAATAAGTTGATGCCGACATTGGTCACGCCGAGATGAATACCAGGGATGTTATCCAAATTCTTGATGTTGGGTTGGCTGTTGAATACATCCAGCTCTATGCCCATCGCTCCATTGCTTGGGAAAAATCCTAATTTGCCTCCATACAAGACCGCATTCTGAAGGTCGAGGTCCGGACCTGTTTGTGTCACAAAACTGCCGGTCCCTTGAATTCCCGTCAGTCTGTCGGCAAAGTTCACGCCAACTTGCCCCGCGACATAGTATTCGGCCTGCGCGACTGCTGGACAGAGACAGGTGAGGGCGAGGGAGAACGCAAACCCTACCTTTGTCTTGGTCATGGTGAACACTATGCAATTCCAAGACCACCTCGGTTCCATATTGAGATTCAACGCGCTGTGTGATTCAAAGGCCAATCGAACGAGCACGCTGCCTCAGAAGGCGAACACGCTGTCCCGGAGCTAGGACGCCCGACGCAGAGATTGCTCTGGTCGAGAGGACGTCTCTTTGGCGAGGCGGTAACACCAGGGAAGCAGCCCCATCGAGACGAGTGCCGTGGCTCCGTTCACGACGCCGATTGCGGTGAGGCTCACGCCAGGGCCAAAGCGGTCGGCCACCCACCCGAACAGCGTCATGCCGATCATCGAGAACACCATCGTGCCGGTGTTGAATAGGCCGAAGACGCGCGCCATCAACTCTTTTGGGGTCCGCTCCTGCAATGAGGCGGAGACGAGCGGCGTGATGAGCCCGGAGGTCGTGCCGATGGCCATGATTAGCCCCGCCGCCCACAGCATCGAGTCGCTCATCAACAACCCGGGGACTGCGACGGCGGCGATCGCTGCGGCAATGGCGATCATCCAGATGCGCATACAGACTCTTTGCTGGGGCTTCCAAATCAGCCACACGGTGGTGGCAAGAATTCCCAGGCTCAACGACGACCACAACCATCCCAACGCGACCGACCCCACATGTAGCAGTCGGTCTCCGATGACGGGCAAGAGATAGACGAACGCCGTTGACCCCAAGGTGAATATTGAGGCGACGATCATGAGAAGAAATAGAAGGCGCTGTTTGACGAAGACGAAACGGATCCCGTCCTGGAGATCTTTCACGGCTTGCGTCCAGACGTTGTCACTCGATCGGTGAGCACGAACGTGGGGCAGGCGCAGCGGGATCTTACAGAGCGCGGAGAGGAAGAATGCGGCGGCATTCACGAACAGCGCATTCTGCGCCCCGATGGCGGCAATCAACATTCCGCTCACCGCCGGTCCGAGGAGTTGACCGATCGTCATGGCGCTTTGCATCAGCGCATTGACCCCGGTCAACTGCTCCTTCTTCACGATCAGCGGCAGTGTGGCGTTGAGCGCAGGCCCGAACGCCATCGAGAACATCGCGATGACGAAGACCAGTACATACAACCATGGCAAGGCCAACAGACCGAATCCGTAGAGAATGGGAATGGACGCGAGCAGCCCGGTTCTCACCAGATCGATCACGATCATGGCGCGGCGCTTGTCGAGCCGGTCGATCAGAACGCCTGCGAATGGTCCGAAGACCAGCGGCGGGATCGTCTGCAACACGCCAATCAGCGACATTTTCAGCGCCGAATCGGTCATCGCATAGACGAACCACAGGAGGGCCACCTTGCTCACACCGTCTCCCACTTGAGAAACGGTCTGACCTGCAAACAGCCATCGTACGTTCCGATCGCGCAGGAGTTGTCGCCATCCGGCCGACGCTCCTCGGTGAGTTGTGGACTTCGACATTACCTGATTGTGAACCCTGCCTTCCTACCCCGAATGTTTCCGTTAGGCCGCATCCTTACGAAGGCTGACCGTCGCAGGCAGCGGTTCATACCAGTCCTCCCTCGTTAACGGGAGACCGGCGCGTCCGTCCTGGGCTTTCACACAGAGTGTGTGATACAGGCTGAGACGCCCACGCCGGAAGAGATAGCCGGCCATCCCCATGTACGCCCGCCACACCCGATAGGTCACCTCCCCAACCACCCGCACGGCTTCCTGATGATGCTGTTCGAGCCGCCGGCCCCAGGCGTTCAATGTCAGCGCATAATGCTCGCGCAGGCTTTCCACGTCACGCACTTCAAACCCCGAACGTTCGGCTGCCAGGACAATATCCTGGACCGGAAGCACCTCGGCGTCGGGAAAGACGTACCGATTCGCGAACGGACCCAAGGCCGGCTGTCCGTCTCTGGTCCCAATGCCCTGGGTGAGAAAAACACCGCCCGGCCCCAGC
>JAICVE010000352.1 GCA_025935475.1 Nitrospira sp.
CAAGCATCTATGGGCGATAGGGCTACAACCGCCTGTCCCAGCGGAAGCTCCAGCCCATCACTGACCGAGTGTCGTAGACGTTTCGATTCAATACCGTCGACGCTCGGCCCTTCCTCTGCCGCTTGGTCTCCCTGCAACCAGGCTTCATATCCGGATCTTCCCGCTGTACATTCGATGTTTCGGGGTTTTTGACTCTTCATCATCAGAGACGTCTTTAGCTTCGAGAAGCTTGGTACTGACACGAATGAAGTCAGCGACCGTGTGACGGAACTCTGACATATGGGCCTCCGCTTATCTGTTTCGACACTACCAGAAGCAGGGGACACTAGGGCATGTCTTAGGCCCTCTCGGATGTAATGTGGACATTCTGGAGGCTGAAGGCGAGAGCGGGCAGGGCGAGCGCTAGCCAGCGTACACACTGCCGAAGACCAACTGCGGATCTTGCCAACATCGAAAAAGCTGCGGAGGCGAGCAGGACGGGCAACAACAGGATCGCGGCGAACGGGTTGATGTAGGGCCTGACTGAATACTCCTTGTGTTGATGTGTTGGACAATTACGACGTAGAGACAACAGCAGAGGCATCCCAATGGCCGAATTGTACGTTGAAGCAGGTACGTGCTAAAGAATGGCTGCGATCAGCCAGTGACGCGACAAGTCGCGGAGAGTGCAGGGATTACAACACACCGTAACGTTCTTAAACTTTTCATCTCACGCAAAGAAATTACTTCAATGACAAGACATCCATCATGTCGTAGAGCCCGGGGGGCTGTCTGACGACCCAACTCGCCGCGCGTAACGCGCCTCGTGCGAAGGTGTCGCGGCTGCTGGCCCGGTGCGTGACTTCGATTCGTTCCCCCATTCCGCCGAACAGGATCGTGTGGTCCCCCACAATGTCCCCGGCGCGAATCGTCTGGATGCCGATTTCCTGTTTTCTCCGTTCTCCGACCAAGCCCTTGCGAGCATACACGCCGACCTGATTCAGGTCGCGGTTAGTGGCTCGGGCCAATACTTCGGCAATCTTGAGCGCGGTTCCACTCGGGGCATCTTTCTTGAGCCGATGATGAGCCTCGATAACTTCGATGTCATACTCGTCTCCCAAGGTCCTGGCCATTTCGCTGATCACCTTGTAGATCAGGTTCACCCCGACGCTCATATTAGGAGAGAACACGCAGGGGACGTGCCGAGTCAACGACTTGAGTTCGTCCAATTGGGCGGCATCGAATCCCGTCGTCCCAATCACCATCGCCCGTCGACGTTCAGCGACTGCGCGGAGATGCCCCAATGTTGCCTCGGGGGCCGAAAAATCTATGACCACCTCGGCCCGATCAAGCAGACCCAGAAGATCATTGGTGATCAGAACGCCCATTTTACCGACACCGGCCGTTTCACCGGCATCCAATCCAAGTGCCGGATGGCCCTTCCCTTCGATGGCTCCCGCCAGCCCCAATACACTGGATTCTTTGGCCAAAGCGATCAACCGGATTCCCATTCGGCCAGCAGCCCCGGCAACGATGACGTTGATCATGGACGTGAGCTTTCAGGAGAGGACGGTTAGATCAATCGCATTTCTTTCAGGACGCGGGTCAACTGGTTGCGATTGTCCGCGCTCATCGCACACATCGGCAGCCGCAGTTCCGGATCAATCTTGCCCATCATGCCCAGCGCTTCCTTTACCGGGATGGGGTTCGTCTCGTAGAACAATGCGGCAAAGAGTGCAGACAGGGCGAAATGAATACGGCGGGCTTCGTCGATGCGGCCGGCCTGGAACGAGGCGACCAACTGCGCCATCTCCTTTGGCATGACGTTGGCCGTCACCGTGATGACGCCTTTGGCTCCTACGGCCATCATCGGAAGGGTCAGCGGATCATCACCGGACAGCACGGTCAGGCGATCTCCGCAGGTCTGGGCAATATCGGAGGCCTGCTGCACAGAGCCGCTGCCTTCCTTGATGCCGACGATATTTTTCATGACCGCCAGACGCGCCACCGTGGCCGGCAACATGTTCACTCCGGTCCGGCCAGGAATGTTGTAGAGCACTAGCGGCATATCGACGGCTTCGGCCACGGCCTTGTAATGGCGATACAATCCCTCCTGCGTCGGTTTGTTGTAATAGGGCGTGATGAGCAGCGCCCCATCTGCGCCGGCGTCTTTGGCATGTCGAGTGAGGGAAATGGCCTCGTCAGTACTATTGGAGCCGGTCCCGGCAATGACCGGTACCCGGCCCTTGGCGACTTCGACGGTGAGCCGGACGACGCGGTGATGCTCGTCATGTGTCAGCGTCGCTGATTCTCCCGTCGTGCCGCAAGGCACGATGCCGTTCGTGCCGTTCGCGATCTGCCATTCAATGAGATCGCCGAACGCCCGCTCATCGAGCTTGCCGTTGCGGAACGGCGTCACAATTGCGACTATCGACCCGCTAAACATGGGCGCTCCTTGATGAAAAAACTCAATAGGTCTGAGTCCGCTTGGTGCGCATCCGGCATGCGCCGATCAGCTCAAGAAGGCGGGAATCGTCTCGCCTCGAACAAGATCATCATAACTCTCGCGCGCACGGACCACGTGCACCTCATTGTCCTTGACCAACACTTCCGGCACCCGCGGCCGAGAATTGTAGTTGGAGGCCATGACGAATCCGTAGGCCCCTGCACTCATGACGGCCAGCAAGTCACCCGGTTTGACCTCCGGTAATGAACGGTCCTTGGCCAGGAAATCGCCCGATTCACAAACCGGTCCCACCACATCGACTTGGTGCTTCGGCCGGTGCAAGAGGGCTTCGGAGACCGGGCGGATGTCATGATAGGCGCTGTACAGGCTCGGCCGAATCAAGTCGTTCATGGCCGCATCAACGATGACGAACCGTTTACTCTCGCCGATTTTTTCATACAGAGCCTTGGTCACGAGGATGCCCGCATTGCCGACGATCACGCGGCCCGGTTCCATGACCAGCGTGAGGTCCAACCCCTTGACGAGCGGCGAAAGGGCCTCGGCCAATTCGTGCGGCAATGGCGGTTTTTCGTCCGAATAGGTAATGCCCAGCCCGCCGCCGATGTTGAGATACCGGATGTTGGTCCCCTGCCCTTTGAGCGTGTCAACGAGCGCAAGGACTTTTTTCAAGGACTCGACGAAGGGCGTCACTTCGGTCAGCTGTGAGCCGATATGCGCGTGGACCCCCACGACGTGAATGTGCCGGAGCGTCGAGGCCACACGAAATTCTTCCAAGGCACGGTCGGCGGCGATGCCGAACTTGCTCTTCTTGAGGCCGGTTGAAATGTAGGGATGCGTTTTGGGATCGATGTCGGGATTGATCCTCAGGGCAACAGGCGCGGTCTTCCCCAGCGAGGCCGCCACGTCATTGAGGG
>JAICVE010000205.1 GCA_025935475.1 Nitrospira sp.
CTCCTGAGATTTTTCCGATATTACGAAAGACAAAGCCCGGGAAGAACGGGGAAATCCAACTCACAGACGCGCTGAGGGAGCTGGCGAAGCACTCCCCGATGTATGCGCTGGAAGTAAAAGGCAACCGCTACGATGCCGGCGACAAGCTGGGGTTCCTCATCGCGACCGTCGAATTTGCGCTGAAAAACCCGTCGTTAGGCGCAGACTTCGCAGACTACCTTCGAAGCCGCACCGAGTCGGCCGGTGAGCAACGCCGCACCGGTAGAGCCTAGCCATCGCAATCGTTCCGTGTCGAAGAACGATTCAATGGAGATCGTGAGCGTACGCCGATGAGCGAATCGATCGAACAAGACCTGACGCCGCCTCAAAACGTGGAAATTCCCGACCAGCTGCCCCTGCTGCCGGTGCGCGACATCGTCGTGTTTCCGTACATGGTGCTGCCGCTGTTCGTCGGCCGCGAAATGTCGATCAAGGCGATCGAGGCCGCGCTGGCGGGCAACCGGATGATCTTCTTGGCGACGCAAAAGGCCCTCGACGTCGAGAACCCCACCCCTGACGACATCCATGCGATCGGCACGGTCGGCATCATCATGCGGATGCTGAAGCTGCCCGACGAGCGGATCAAGATTCTCGTTCAAGGCCTCTCGAAGGCCAAGATCTCCGGCTATATCCAAACCGATCCGTATTATTCGGTGCGCATTGAGAAAATCAACGAAACCAAGGCCGCGAGCTCCACCCTCGAGAGCGAAGCGGTGATGCGAACCGTCAAGGAGCAAATCGAGCGGATTGTCAGCCTCGGCAAGGTACTGATTCCGGACGTGATGGTCGTCATCGAAAATTTGGAGGATCCGGGCCGCTTGGCCGACATGATCGCCTCCAATCTGGGCCTCAAAGTCGAAGTGACCCAGTCGGTGCTGGAGATCACGGAGCCGCTCAAGCGTCTCCGGCAGATCAGCGAGATCCTGGCGAAGGAAATCGAAGTCCTCTCGATGCAGCAGAAAATTCAGGCCCAGGCCAAGGGCGAGATGGACAAGACCCAGCGCGAATATTTTCTGCGCGAGCAGCTCAAGGCGATTCAAAAGGAACTCGGCGAGCTGGACGAACGGGCCGAGGAAGTCGCAGAGTTCCGCAAACGCGTCAAAGACGCCAAGATGCCCGAAAAGGTGCTGAAGGAAACGGAAAAACAACTCAAGCGTCTGGAAAAGATGCACCCGGACACCGCTGAATCGGCGACGGTCCGCACCTATCTTGAGTGGATGGTCGAGCTGCCGTGGTCCAAAAAATCGAAAGACAACCTGGATCTCCGGGCTGCGAACAAGGTTCTCAATGAAGACCACTACGACCTGGAAAAAGTGAAGGAACGCATCCTCGAGTACCTGGCCGTCAGAAAGCTGAAAGAAAAGATGAAAGGCCCGATTCTCTGTTTCGTGGGCCCGCCTGGAGTCGGCAAAACTTCGCTGGGCAAGTCGATTGCCCGCGCACTTGGTCGCGAGTTCGTGCGCATCAGTCTGGGCGGCGTACGCGACGAAGCCGAGATCCGCGGCCACCGACGGACGTATGTCGGAGCCTTGCCCGGCCGCATGATTCAGGGCATGAAACAGGCCGGCACCAGCAACCCGGTCTTCATGCTCGACGAAATCGACAAGGTCGGGATGGACTTTCGCGGCGACCCCTCGGCCGCCCTGCTGGAGGTGCTCGATCCCGAGCAAAACAACACCTTTACCGACCATTATCTGGGCGTGCCGTTCGATCTCTCGGAAGTGATGTTCATCACCACGGCAAACCTCATCGATCCGATTCTTCCCGCTCTTCGCGACCGCATGGAGATCATTGAGATCCCCGGCTACACCGAAGAGGAGAAGCTCGGCATTGCGCAGCGCTATCTCATTCCGCGACAGCTCAATGAGCACGGCATCACGGAGAAGCACGTCAAAATCGTCGAGGCGGCGATCCGCCAGATCATCATCCATTACACGCGCGAAGCGGGGGTCCGAAATCTCGAGCGGGAAATCGCCAATGTGATGCGCAAGGTCGCCAAGAAGGTGGCTGAGGGCAAAGGGTTGGGATTCCCGGTGAACGCCGGTAATCTGCACAAATATCTCGGTGTTCCGAAGTTCGTGCCTGAATCGGAGCTTGAGAAAGACGAAATCGGCGTAGCGACGGGTCTGGCCTGGACAGAGGCCGGTGGCGATGTCCTCTATATTGAAGCGACGGTCATGAAGGGCAAAGGCGCGCTGACCTTGACGGGTCATCTCGGCGACGTCATGAAGGAATCGGCGCAAGCCGCCTTGAGCTACGTCCGCTCCCGAGAAAAAACTCTCGGCATCAACCCAGACATGTTCACTAAGCAAGATCTGCACATCCATGTGCCAGCCGGCGCCATTCCCAAAGACGGCCCATCCGCCGGCATCACGATGGCGACCGCCATCGCGTCCGCGATGGCGCAGGTGCCGACGCGCCGGGATCTGGCGATGACGGGTGAAATCACACTGCGGGGGCGCGTGCTGCCGATCGGGGGCTTGAAGGAAAAAATCCTTGCCGCCAAACGCGCCAGATTGACCTCGGTGATTCTGCCGAAGCGCAACAAGAAGGATCTCGACGAGATCCCGAAGCACATTCTCAAAGGCATCCAGCTCGTGTTTGCCGATACCATGGACGATGTGATGAAAGTGGCCTTGCGGCGAAGAACCTCGATAAAGAAGAAGGCGGGCCGGCCGCAGTCCCCGCAGGAACCGCCGAAGCCGGTGCCCCGCATCGAGAAATCGAGGCGAGCCGAGCCAACGGCACACGCACGATCAGCCGCACCCCCGCAGGCCTCGCACCGGCCGCATTAGCATGACATTGTCGGTCCGCTCCCAGGCCAGTCCAACGATCCATGAATTCGATCTGATCAGGGCACTCAAGAAACGGTACGGAACGACGAGCGCCCGAATTGTCCGCGGAATCGGCGACGACGCCGCAGTGATCGCCTCCGGCCGCAACCGGTACTTATTGACGACCGATCTCCTTGCAGAGGGCATTCATTTCGACCGCCGCACCGCCGCGTTCACTGACATCGGGTTTCGGGCCGCAACCGCCAATCTCAGTGACATCGCCGCCATGGGGGGAACTCCCGAGTATCTCCTGGTTGCCCTGGCCATTCCTCGTGACGCAATAGGCCGACAGGTAAGGCAGTTGTATGACGGCATGATGGCCGCCTGCCGCCCTCATCGGGTAAACCTGATCGGTGGCGATACGTCCGCGTCGAGGAGCGGCTGGTTCGTCAATCTTATGCTGGTTGGATCGGCAGCGGGGGGTCGTCTGCTCTTCAGAAGCGGAGCGAAGGAGGGCGACGATCTCTATGTCACAGGCACGCTCGGCGATTCCCGAGCAGGACTTCAGTTGCTGCAGCGGCGGCGAGGGATGGCGCCCGCGCCATCTCTGCAAGCCGCACATCGGCGGTTCTTGACCCAGCGGCACTTGCGGCCAACCGCGCGCATTCGCGAAGGACGCTGGCTCTCGAAAGCCCGCTGGGCGACTTCGGCCATCGATCTGTCGGACGGACTCTCCGGGGACCTCCGCCATCTCTGCGCGGAAAGCGAAGTCGGGGCCATCATAGAACTGGCCGCCCTGCCGGTCTCTTCTGCGTGCCGCCGGTATGCCGTATCCGTGAAGAAGGATCCTACCGCCCTCGCCTTGTCAGGAGGAGAGGACTATGAACTCCTGTTCACGGTGTCTGCACGACACCGTGCTCGGTTCGAACGGGCGTCGATGCAACAGCATTTCCGGATGACCAAGGTGGGAAGGATGACGGCTGCGAAGGAGGGGCTTCGCATGACGCTGCCGGACGGACGCCAGCGCCCTCTGCCCTGTTCCAGTTACGAACATTTTCGCTCAAGGTCGTCAACGTAGCTGCCTATGGCCTCATTTCAGGCCCTGCTCAAGCAGGTGCTCCATCTTCAGGAATCGCCGCACCGGACGGCGCTCGCGTTTGCGGTCGGCTGTGGGATCGCGTTCTGCCCTCTCTACGGCTTTCACATGGTGCTGGTTGGATTCTGCACGTGGGCGTTCAGGCTCAATTTCGTGGCATTGCTCGCCGGTGCTCTGATCAACAACCCCTGGACCATCGTCCCGACCCTGGGTGCCACCTACTGGACGGGCGCCATCTTATTGGGGCGCTCAGACACTCCAACATTCGACTGGGGCGAACTCGGTTTCAGCGCGATCTACGATCAGGTCATCCCGTATGCCGTGCCTTTTGCACTGGGTGGAGTCGTGCTCAGCCTGATCGCGGGGATCCTGTCTTATCCGCTGGCACTCTATGTGATCACAAAGCATCGGCAGACAGCCGCACGGCCTGCGGAGCCATTGCCGCCTGCCAAGCCGCTACGTTAAGATGCTTCGGCCCTATGGCACGGCAGCTCTCCACTCGCCCGCCCGATGCTCCCTATGAAGGCTCGGCCCTCATCGCTGATCCCATTCACAAGTATGTCTCCTTCACGGTGCCCTCGAGCCAGGCGGATCCGCACGAGCGGACGGAAAAGGATCTGATCGACTCTCCCTGGGTGCAGCGCCTCCGGCAGATCTACCAGCTCCAAAGCGCCCGCTGGGTTTATCCCTCGGCCGAACATACGCGCTTCGTGCATTCCATCGGCACCATGCATGTGGCTGGCCGCTTCGCGCGTCATCTCTACCCGTTCCTGGCCAATTCGGCTCCGGATGCGCCCTCGGCCAATTACGTCGAAGAATTCCTGCGGGTGACCGCCCTCGTGCATGACATCGGCCATGGACCGTTTTGCCATTTCTTCGACGACAACTACCTGCATGCGCTGCACGCGAGCCACGAGAAGCTCGGCCAGATCATCATCCGGGACCACCTGGGCCCGCTCATTCGAAAAATCCGGCGCAGTCCGTCCGGCGCGTTTGCCAAAGGCGAAGAGCTGAATCCTGACCAGATCGCGCATGTGATCCTGAAGGAAAAAGGCAAGGACAACTCACGGCTGCCGCGCTGGCTCAACATGCTGCAGCCGGTGATCTCTGGCAGCTATACGGCCGACAACTTGGATTATGTGCTGCGCGATTCCTACATGTGCGGCGTTGCCGTAGGGCCCGTCGATTTGACGCGGCTGATCCATTACACGATCATCACGGACAAGGGATTTACCATTCACAAGACCGGACTTCCGGCGCTGCAGATGTTTCTCAATACGAGGATGTATCTGTATTCGAACGTCTACTTCCACCGAACGACGCGTGCGATCGATATTCATCTCCGCGACATTTTCGGCGACACGATGAAGTTGCTGTTTCCCCATGATCCGCGCAAACGGATGGAAGAGTATCTGACATTCACCGATTGGTCCCTGCTCGAGGCGGTGCGCGGCTGGAAGACGTCTCGTCACGCCGCCGAACGGCGCCTGGGAGAGGAATGGGGAAGGATTCTGGGCCGGGACGTGAAGTGGAAGATGGCCTACAGCACAGTGCTCAAGGAGAAAGGTCAGGAGCGTGGGATGGACTTTCCGAGCCACCACCATTTCGAAAAACAGATTCGTAAAGAAATGCCGCGAACTCTGCAGCAGATCGAGTTCCGTGTGGACATGGCACCGCTGGATCCCCGCCCGGACCCCAAGGATCAACGGGGTATCCCACTCTATGTCTACGATCCGGGGA
>JAICVE010000437.1 GCA_025935475.1 Nitrospira sp.
GAAACGATGTCCTAAGCTGTGTGAATGCCGTAGGGTGAGGCCTGCCTCTATCGCCAGGGCGAGCTTGAGCTTGGCGGCATTCGAAGGTTTCCGAAAGGAGCACAGATCTGCCGAGATCGATTCCGCTTTCTATCGCCGCTTTTTTATCTCTCCTGGGAGCTGTTGGATTAGCAGCGGCTATACTCGGTGGGACAGATCATTTGTCGGCGCTGCCCTATTTGGCCCTTTTCATGACATCGCTTGTCGCTGGAACGGTCTTGCCGTTTTTGCCGGCCTCCTCCGAGATGGCAATGGCAGGTTTGATTGCCGCCGGCAGCGGGGTGCCGGCTCTGCTGGTCGCCGCTGCAATCGTCGGCAACTTCACTGGCGCTTCGCTGAATTATCTGATCGGACGAAACATTGCCCGTTATTGTGGACGGAGCTGGTTTCCGATTTCACCCGATGCGCTTCAGAGGACAACTGAATGGTTCCGCCACTATGGAGTGTGGCTGCTGTTGATGTGTTGGCTGCCTATGGCAGGCGACGCAATTACCGTTGTTGCCGGTCTACTTCGAGCCGATCTCCGCGTCTTTCTTCTCCTGACCGCAGGCGGCAAGGCTTTCGGCCATGTTGCTGTCGCGAGTGGCGTGAGCTGGATCGCCTGACTACTAGGATGGGGTTCGTTCATCTCCCATTCATCTTTGGCCCGCCCGATCGCCTGTTAACCAATTGATTAGGCACCAAAAATCCAGCGGAACCCCTGTTCGAGGCCAGGCGTTGATAGGCACGTCCAATAAGGAAAGGAACGAGCCATGAATGCATTGATCAAACATGCTGCGATGGTTTCTACCGCCGCCCTGATGACCGTCGGCACCGCCAGCTGGGCAAGTGCCCAGACCAAGTCCTATGGCGATGTCGATATGAAGCAGCCTAAGGGTGAACAGAGCGATTTCTGCGCTTCGAATCCCGACAAGTGCCGTCCGGATAGAGTGAAAGAATCCAATATGGATTGGAAGTTTGATTCCAATCGTCATGAACGACGTCGCCACAAAGATGCGACCTTCCGCTTTTATTTCGGCGGTTATTGGTATCCGCAGCCCTATTGGCTGGGCTATGGCCTTCGCGTGAACTCGCGCATCAGCTGCGGCGAAGGCCGAATGATCGTACGTGATCGCGGATTCTACCGTGTTCGGCCGATCGAGTGTCAGGGCCGGACTTACACCTACTTCGGGCGCCGGCATGGAGATACCTTTAGGGTGCTCCTGAACGCACGGAACGGTCGGATCATCGGCATCAACGAAGTCTAGCTGACTAATCGAACCTGGAATTCGAGCCCGGCCGGCAGCGGCCGGGCTTTTTTATGTTCCGAGGAAAACGGCCGTGCGCTGATGATGGGTTGCCTTGGTCGCGGGAGGGAAAGGGATCAAAGGCCGCAGATCGGAGTTCAGTTTGAAGAGGTGCCTGCACAACTGCGACAAAACGAGGATGAGATCATGTGCGACTACTCGCTGGAAGCTTATCGAAGCCGACCCGCGCGGGAAGGCGAGCAATATGTGACACACCGTTTTTCGAGCGGCACTGTTGGGTTCATTGCCCCCGGCGATGCCACGACGGCGGTATGCATGGCCTATGACACCAAGCTGATGCTTGAGGATATTCCCGAGAGCACCAGGACCACGCTCGGCATAGCGGCCAATGAGGTCGTTACCTTTGCGCGGCTCGACAGTGACTTTTTCCAGGATGGCGTGCGTTTTGCCAATGGCGCGCAAATCCTGCTGCAGCGTCTTGGCCCCGGGATCAAGGCAAGCGTGGTGGATGCCCTTGTTGCTCCGCACAAGCAGCAGAAGTCGGTCACTGCCTAAGGTTCATTGAGCCATCGCTTCCCCCTGAGGGGGTGGGCGGCCGGACGCGCCTCGCGTCGAGCCGGATGAGGAGGTTCGCTTGCCCCTCATCCGGTCTCTCTATGCCTTTAAAGCCCGTATGGAAGAGGTCGCGCCTTCGCGTTTTCGTGCCAAACGCATGAAGTTCCCATAGAGGCGTCGCGCGTTGCGGTTGAAATCCGTCATCAGCGGTGTTGCTTTCTCTGCCATCCGCTTGAGCGCCCCAGCACCCTGTGCCGACGTCAGCGCTTGATCATATGCAGGTACCTGGCCCCACGCGCCGATCGTGTCGGGCTCGAGCTCCACGTGATATTGCATCGACCAGGCGGCATCCCCGATCCGCATGGCCTGGATGCCGCAAACAGCCGATGATGCCAGCACGGCGGCTCCCTCGGGTGGCTGCGCGACCCGCACCGAATGCCATTGCAGGCATTTCTGTCGTGCCGGAAGGCCGGCGAAGATCGGATCGCTGCGCCCCAATTCTGTGAGTTCGATATCGAGGATGCCGATCTCGGCCGGCCGCTGCGGGCCGCAGGTGCCGCCGAGCGCGTCGGCAAGCAGCTGATGTCCGAGGCAGATGCCCAGAAACGGCCGGCCGATCTCCCTTACCCAGCGGCAGATCGCCTGCTTCTCCGACACGAGCCACGGATGCTCCTCCACATCCCACACGTCCATTGGGCCACCCATGACCCAGAGCGCATCATAATCCTGGAGCTTCGGAATCGCGGCGCCCTCATAGAGCCGCACAGCATCCCAGCCGATACGATCCTCCTCGAGAAA
>JAICVE010000175.1 GCA_025935475.1 Nitrospira sp.
CTGGGCCACAACCGTCGGCGTGGAGATCATGGACAAGACGCCGCTGGTTGGCGATTTCATGGCACGGTTTCTCAAGGGCGGCCCGACGCCGGGGCAAATGACGTTGAGCCGGTTCTTTGTGATCCATGTCATGATCCTTCCAGCCGCGCTGATGGGCCTCGCCGGTCTTCACCTGTTCCTGGTCCGTGCGGCCGGTCCGGCCGGTCCCTTTCGGGGCACGCCGGAGGAAATCAAGGCGAAAACCGATTTCTTTTTCCCGCGCCAAGTCTGGAAGGACATCGTTGGCATGGCCGTGGTGTTCGCAAGCATCGTCGCGATGGCCTTCTGGGAGCCGGTCGTGCTGCTCGAAGAAGCGACGCCCGACCCCGGCGATTACCATCCGGAGCCCGAATGGTATTTTCTTTTCTTGTTCCAGCTTCTGCGGCTGAAAATCTTTGCCGGTGAGTTCGGCCAGTTCCTCGGGGCCATCGCCCTGCCCGGCGCGTTCATGGCCCTGCTGGCAGCGCTGCCGTTCATTGACCGCGATCCCGAACGGAACATCTTCAAGCGTCCGGTCGCGTTGATCGGTTGGATCGTCGTGATGGTGGCGATTCTATTGTTTACGGTGTCCGCAATCATCAACCGTGAGTTTCTGGATTAAGATCGGCGCAAGCCGGTTGCAGGAAGCTAATGAGCGACGAACGCGACGTGTCCCCTACGAAGATCGGTCTCGGCGTGCTCTGGTCCGCATTCTGGACCGGCTTACCGATCAAGCTGGCCTTTGTGCTGGTCTTTTTTGCTATGGATCTGATGCATTTCGAAAACCGGCTGGGGCTGGGCTTTTTGATGGTGTTGGCCAGTCCCGTCACGGTGTTTGCGGTGCCGATCATTACGTTGGGCCTGGAGTCGCATATCGGAGAAGGGGCGGGCATCGCGTTGTTGTTCCTGCTCTCAATCCCTATTGATATCTGGGCGTTGGGCCTCGTCGGCCGCACCTATTTCCTCGAGAAATTCCGAAAAGAGCCGCCCGAAGGGCTTGGAGTAACGCTCTGGTGGAAAAGCGCCGTCGTCGGCGCGGTCTTTCTCCCCCTGGTGTGGTTCATCGTCGGGACAGTGACCTCGACGGCCATCTCCATGGCCCATTCGCTCATGGAACTCGAGCTCCTCAAAGGCGTTCCCGTCGCGGAACGCATCGCCGTGGAGCTAAGTCTGTGGGGCAGCGTCTCAACGGTGGTCTTAATTGTTCTGCTCCTCATTGGCGTTTCGCTCGTGGGGCGGATCATTCGAAGCACGGCGGCAGCGGCGCGGCCTATCTCGGACAGTTATCAGAACATCGTGAAGCGATGGGATTTGATGCGAGTGCCGGCGGATCAGGGCTTGGTGCTCACGTCGATCACCCTGGGCGGCGTCGTGCTGGCGGTCCTCTTTTGGGCTGCGCTGCCGGTGACGACTCCTCATCCTCACGAATGTTGCAAGAAGCCCGACGCTAAAGCCGAGCCGCTCTTCAAGCCGGTCGAAACCCTGAACAAAGACGAAAAAATGATCGCGCAGTTAGCGATGCAGATCGACGCTTTGGAAAAGCAGAAGGCCGAGGCGGAGAAGGACAAAGGGAAGGGAAAGAAGGCCGGGAGCGAGGCGGCGGCTCCAGCGCCGAAGAAGAAACCGTAATCGTGCCTGACTGGAAGAGGTGAGTGCCATGCGACACCAGGGCGGACAGCTCCAGCAAATGCTCCGGACCCTCCGCGGTCACGGAGGATGGCTCTCGGTGTGGTTGCTTGCGGCAGGATGGCTTGCGTTGCCGTCGTTGGGTATTGCTGCGGAAGGTGCTCCCGCCGGTCCCGTCGAATATCGCGATATTCCCGGTATCGGCAGCCGGAACATCGTGTGGGTCATCGCGCAGTTGCACTTGCTGCTCGCGGGCTTCGTGTTGGGGGTCCCGATCTTCGCCTGGCTCTGTGAAATCGTCGGCTGGAAGAGCGGAGAAAAGCGCTACGACAAGCTGGCCAAAGAGTTCACGAAGCTGTTGACCTCGTCCTACGCGACGACGGCGCTCTTCGGCGGGATTCTGCTGTTCCTGCTCATCGGCTTCTACCCGAAGCTGATGAACTACCTGACGGATATCTTTTTCCCCTCGTTTGTCTTCTACTGCATCCTCTTTCTCCTCGAGACCGCCACCCTCTACCTCTACTGGTACGGCTGGGATGCGATGCAGGACGGCGGAAAGAAGACGTTTCACATTTTCCTGGGATTTCTGCTGAACCTCTTTGCGTTCTTCATTATGATCGTGCCGAACTCCTGGGCCACGTTCCAAGCGAGTCCGGTCGTGATCGCGGAAGGCACGGACTTGGCGCGGGCCTGGGCCGCAACCTGGAATCCGACCTGGTGGCCGGTCAATATCCACCGACTCATCGCCAACGTCGTGCTCGGCGGCTATATCTGCGGTGCCTATGCGGGCATCCGATATCTGGCCGCCCGAAATGCCGAAGAACGGGATCATTACGACTGGATGGGCTACGTGGGAAATTTCATCGGCGTGTTCGGTCTGCTGCCGCTCCCCTTCGCCGGCTATTGGCTGATGCGCGAAATCTATCAGTACAACCAGCAGATGGGGATTACGCTCATGGGCGGATTCCTTTCCTGGCTCTTCATCCTGCAAGCCATGCTGATCGGCGTGCTGTTCCTCGGCTCGAACTATTACTTCTGGCTCGGGATCACGCACCGCATTCCGGGATCGGAACATCAGTACAAAAAGCCGATCATGACCATGCTGGTCATTCTGCTGTTGTGCCTCGGTGTCTGGATGACCCCCCATTCACTGGTCGCCAGCCTGGAAGAAGCGCGCAAGATGGGCGGGACGCACCATCCGCTTCTCGGCGTCTTCGGCGTCATGTCGGCAAAGATGACGGTGGCCAATTTGATGATTCTCGTCACGTTCATGAGCTTCATCATGTATTGGCGCGCGGGCAAACAGGAAACGGCTACCTGGGCCAAAGTTGCGCGGTCGGTGATGGGTGCGGTGCTGATCCTTGCGGGAATTGCCGTGATCGTGCTGGGCGTCTGGGGCTATTTCGTGCCGGCGATCATCCGCATCAATTACTTCTCGACCTCGCAGGTGCTGATCGTCCTGTTCGTAATGCTGACCATTACGCCGCTCACGGCGCTGTTGTTGAAGAGCGCTAGAACGACCACGGAAATGGTCTGGGGCCGGATGCCTCCGCGCGCCGGATATGCACTGGTGTTGAACGCGGTCATGGTCATTCTCTTGATGACCCTGATGGGCTATGCCCGGTCCTCCTCGCGCGTGCACTGGCATGTGTACGGCGTTATGCGGGACTCGTCGCAATATGCATTTTCTCCTGCGTTGGGCTATGCCGCGGCGTTCATGGCGCTCAATACGTTCCTGTTTTGCATGCTCGTGGCCTTTATTTTCTGGGTCGCGACCATGGGGGATAAGGGCAAAGCCACTGGCTATGGTGGGGGAGAGAAAGGCAAATTGCCGCACGGCGTGCCCGCGATGGCGGGCGGATCGCCTCCGCGCGGAAACGAGCAATAAGGGAATGTGAGAGGGCAGCATTTCTAATGTGCGCACCGAAGGAAGCCTATGGATGAAGTCGTCAAGCTGCAGCTCATTGGTCTGACGGTCGTCGGACTGGGCATCGTCATTCTGCTGTTTATCCGGGCCCAGTTCGCCCGGGTCATCGGATTTGTCGCCATCGTGCTGGGCCTCTTCTCGCTCGTGGCGCTGTCGGTTCCGCAGATGGCCTCGCTGCCGCCCGCTGAAGAAAAATTCGACATCGCCACCGTCAAGACCCCGACGGACATGGCGGCGATCGGGCAGAAGATTTTTTTCAGTAAAGGGCAATGCGCACTCTGCCATTCCATCGGCCCGAGCGAATCGGCGCGGTGTCCGGACCTCAAAGGCATCGGCTCCAAGCTGAGCCGCGAGTTCATTTTCGAAAGCCTGACGCAGCCGCAGGCCTACATTTACCTGGATTACCGGCACGAAGGGCAGCCCAAGGAATATCCGGCCCGCATGCCCTACATCAACAAGAACCCCATCGGCCTGACGAAAAATGAAATTTTGTCCGTGATCGCGTTCCTGCAGCAGATGAGCGGGGAGCCGATCTCCGTCAGTCCGTCTGAGCTCGAAGTGCCGGGACAGGCGCCATCCGCGCCGGTCAAGGCCGGAGATTCCGGACCGGTCGCCGTCGCACAGGCACGTTGAGGAGGCACCCATGGGCGCATTGACTAAACCGATTATCTTGTTGGTCGTCATTTATCTCCTGTTGAAGTTCGTGGTGCCGAACGTTCCGGGTTCAGCGCCGTTGCCCTCCAGCCTCATCTTTCTGTACCTCATGCTGACGATGGCGGGTATCGTCATCTATTACACCATGAGCGGCGAGTCGAAGGACGCCTTCTGGGGACCGATTCAACGCTTCCTGACCGGCGAGAACATTGGCGCACTGCAGACCGCGCGCTACGGCGTGCTGATCCTCTTTCCGTTGCTGGTCGGTTGGCAGACCTATGGAAGCACGGCAGTGAGTGATGCGCCGCCTGCGGAAAACCGCACCATTCATCCCGCGCCTCCGGGCGAGTACACCGGTTTGTCGAACCCCGTCTCGAAAACGCCGGAGAACATCATGCAGGGCAAGGGTTTCTACGCCGCGTTCTGCTCTCCCTGCCACGGCGGGAATTTCGACGGCAAGGGTCCGGCTGCCCGCGGCTTCAACCCCCCGCCGGCCAACTTCTCCGACCCGACGACGATCGCCATGCTCCAGGAGAGCTATCTCTTCTGGCGGATCAAGAAGGGTGGAGTCGGCCTGCCGATTGAAGGCATGCCATGGAAGTCGGCCATGCCGCGGTGGGAGGTCGAGTTGCCTGATGAATGGATTTGGAAGATCATCCTCGGCGAGTACGACGGGGCCCATCAATCTCCGCGCACATGGGAGTAACACTCAGGTTTGACGAGGCACCTATGAGACAGCGACGTGCGATCAGAGCGGTGGCGGGCGCAACCTTTGTGGTGCTGCTTGCGGCAAGCCTTCCCGGCTGGGCCCAAGAAAGCGTCGCCGTTCGCGCCATGATGACCAAGGAGCCCATCCCGCTGGACGATCCGAATGCCGCCGCCTGGACCAGCGCCCCTCAGGCCCAGTTTCCGCTGTCTCCGCAAGTGCACTGGCAAAATCGCATCCAGGAAGTGACCGTGAAGGACGTCAAGGTGCGCGCCTTGAACGACGGCCAGCGCGTCGCGGTGCTGCTCGAATATACCGATCCGACCGAAGACCCGGCTGATGCCGCCGCGCTCGAGTTCATGGTCGGTGATAAGAAGGCGCACTTTGCGCATGGACAACCGATGGCCCAGGTGCAAGGCGGCCCGGTGAACATCTGGTTTTGGCGCAACAAGGACGGCAAAGGCGTCGACATGAGCGCGATGGGCTTCGGCACGCTGAAGGCGCAAACCCACCAAGACGTCACGGCGAAGGGCGCGTATGCCAATGGCACCTGGAAGGTCGTCTTCTCTCGCGCGATGGCCACCGAACATCCCGACGAGGATATGCAGCTCAAGCCCGGAGAATTCATCAATATCGCGTTCGCCGTCTGGGATGGACGCAAAGACGGAGCCGGAGACCTCGTAGAAAAGGGATCGCAGAAGGCGGTCTCCTCTTGGTGGTATTTCCGCGCTGAAGCGCCTCCCGACTATTCCGGCTACATCTATGCGGCGCTGGCCACTGGCGTGGCGCTGGCGTTTCAGTTCGTGTTGATCCGCAAACTGAGGAAAGGGCACTCAGCATGAAGGCCACAAACCTACGGGTCATCGGGGCGGTGCTGGGCCTCGTGGGGGTGTGGGCCCTGGTCGCCGGGGGCTGCGCCAGCGAGCAGCAGAAACGAGGCAAGGAACTGTACGCCCATTACTGCATGCACTGTCACGGCGAGAACGGCCGCCAGAACGAAGGATTCAACTGGTCGTCGATGCCCGATCCCAAGCCGAAAGACCTGTCCAACAAGTCGGAGATGAGCACGTTCAAGGACGAAGAGATTTTCAGTACGATTTCCCGCGACATGAAGGACACGAGCCCAGGGGGAGACAAAATCGGCGACGACGAGTTTGCCGTGCCCACCATGCCGACGTTCAAGTACACGCTCGCGGAGGAAGAAATTTGGGCCATTGTCGACTATGTTCGCTCCCTGCACGGCATGAAAATGGAGTTCAAGGTCGAGGA
>JAICVE010000063.1 GCA_025935475.1 Nitrospira sp.
CGCCGGCGTCTCGTCGGCGCCCTCTGTATACCACACGACGTAGAGGCGTCCCATCCGGTCGACGCCCAACGATGCCGGACGGTGCGGGCAGGCCTGATACACCCATCGATCATTGCCGACGACGACCGGCTCGGAAAACGTCATTCCCCCATCCGCCGATCGTGCGACCACCGTCTCACGGATGTTGCCATCGAAAATCTTTCGCCATGCGACATACACGAGGCCGTCCGGGGACGTGGCGATCGATGTCCGGCAACAGACGCATGTGTTGTCGTCGACCTTGAAATTCTTCGTGATCGTGCGGCCCTGGTCTGTCGATCTTGCCACGAAGGTGCCGGGCTCCTTTTTCCCTTCACGGCCGTCGATCCAGGCGAGATGTAGCACGCCGTCCGGCGCAACATTGAGTGCATCGAAGGTGTGCTGAATCACCTGATCATCGTCGTTGACCAGTGTCGATGGGCCGAATGAGCGTCCGCCGTCACTGGACCGACTGAGTCTCAACTCTCCTGAAAATGGCTTGTCGGGAGTCATCTTCGGATGGGTCATCGACCAGGTGACAAAGACGTCCTGTCCCCGGACGATGAGGGCCGGAGCCTCTTGGCGGTAATACGGACTTTCACCAGGCTGATTGACGGAGACTGGAGTGCCCAACGGGCCGCCCTGTGTCTTCGATCTGGAAAACAGGATGGTGCGCGTGTCCTTGTCCTCCTCGACCCAGGTGGCCGATATCATGCCTTCGTCGTCGATCTGAACGGAAGGACCCACCACACCTTTCACATGATGGACCGTCACATGTTTAGGTCCGAATGCGGGAGAAGATTCCGGGGCCTCGGCTGAGCGCAGTTTTGTCGGCCACCCAACTGCGAGGGCAACAGCCACCGTGCACATCACGTACAAAGCCTGCGTGTTGATCGGGGGCTTGCTCACATCATTCTCGCCCTGTTAATTCGCCAGGCTGTACACGATCGGAAGGCTCACGATGATCTCGGGTTTTCCGATGGCATGCTTCATGTGGAGCGGGCAAGCGAGTTTCACTGCTTCAATGGCGGCCGCATCTAGGATCTGATGACCAGAACTTTTTTGAATGGAGACTTCGGCCAGATGGCCGTCAGCTCGAATGACCGCTTTCAAAATGACTTTCCCTTCTTGACCGTTTAAGCGGGCCGAACTGGGATATCGCTTCAGCTCAGCGACCCGTCTCCAAAGCGACTCGGCAATCCAGCGATGATCGACCTTGGCCGCGGGTCCGGGGGGTGCTTTTGCCGTCTGTATCGGCGCTTCCTGCGGTGCGGAATGGGGAGGCGACGGCACCGCCGGAGCCGGCTCTGCAGGCGCTGAAGAAATGAGAGGTTCTGGCGCCGATGGTTTCGCGGGAGTTTCCATTGGCCGAGATTCGACCGCTTCTGTCGGCTGCGCGTGCCCGACCATGGGATCTGCAGGCGGAACCGGATCAGCCTCCCTCGGGGCCGTCGCTGGTTCGGGCCGTGGCTTGGGTGCCTCGACGATCTGCTCAACCGGCTCAGCGGGCGTTTCTTGAACAGGCTTCACCGGGGGAACCGGCTCTTCTCGCTGTTCCACCGGATTCGGCGGCGGCGCCTGCGGATGCATCATCTGCACGGTCTGCTGCGGTGCAACCCGGTGCATCACAGTGTCCTGAGGCGGCTCAACCGACCGACGAGCGGCTACACGAGGCGCTTGCAACGGTGGGACGACCTGTTCCGCTGGGGCCGACGCGGTTTGCGGCGTCGGCTCAGAGGCGGAATCCGTTTTCACTGTCTCGACAAGGGCGACATCCCATTTGAACGGCTCCTCTTGAAGGGGCGGGCGGACTTGCGCGGCAAATAGCATCGCCAGCACCACGACGACGCCGTGAAGTGTCAGCGAAACACCCCAAGCGGGAATGAGAAAGTGATTTTCGTTCACGCACGTCATCGTCATATGGAAACACCATTGAAAGAGATTGCCCAGACGGGACCGGTCCTTATGAGAGCCCCGGACCGGAGCCTATCGCCGCCAGACTAGGCTATGAGAGGGGAACGTTTGGAGGACCGCGGGAGACGAGTGGAGAAGAGAACTTGGATGAACAGACTGGCAGTGCGCAGAATTCGAGAAGGAAGATTGGCGAACGCTCGACCAGCGCTGGAGCGGTCACCGTATCGAGGACCTGTCCGGCGGCGCACATCCACGTGCAAAGCACGGTACCGTGCGTGGCCTTGTGATGATGGGCGTGATGCGTTTCGTGCGAAATGGATTGCGCCGAGGCCAGTCCTCCGACAGCGAGCAGGCAGAGGACCAACACGAGGGCGAGCGCTTGCTTCATCAACCGAGGCGTCATAGCATTCCGCACTACCAGGACCGGACGAGACGATGGTACCCAACCGGACAGGAGAGCGTCAAGCGTGAGGGATCGGAACCCACTGTCTTCCTGATAGGATTCAGAAAATGTTTCCGGTATACTGCCTGAATTGGGTTGCCGCCTCCCGGCATCCTCTCCAAAACAAAGATCCGGAGCACATACCCGAACGCGCGATGCTGACACAACTCCTGAATCTCATTTTCGGCAGCAAGAACGACCGTGAAATCAAGGCCTTGATGCCAATCGTCCAGCGCATCAATGCCCTCGAACCGGAGATGACTCCGCTGTCCGATCATGCCTTGGCTGACAACACGCAGGCCTTCAAGAAGCGCTTGGCTGCCGGCGACACCCTTGACGATATTCTCCCTGAAGCCTTCGCGGTCTGTCGGGAGATGTCCCGCCGAAAACTGAACATGCGCCATTTCGACGTGCAGCTCATTGGCGGCATGATTCTCCATAAGGGCCGCATCTCCGAAATGAAGACAGGTGAGGGCAAGACCTTGGTCGCGACCTTGCCGATCTATCTCAATGCCCTCGAGGGCAAAGGCGCCCATCTGGTCACGGTCAACGATTATCTGGCCAAGCGCGACGCGCAGTGGATGGGGCAGCTCTACCATGCGCTCGGCCTTTCCACAGGCGTCATCCAACACGATGCCTCGTTCCTCTACGACCCGACGTACGATGCCGCCGACAAGCGGCTACAACATCTTCGCCCCTGCACCAGATTCGAGGCCTACCGCGCCGACATTACGTACGGCACGAACAACGAATACGGCTTCGACTACCTTCGTGACAATCTCGTGGTGACGGCGTTGGATCAATGCGTGCAGCGCGACTTGAATTTCGCGATCGTGGACGAAGTGGACAGCATCCTGATCGACGAAGCCCGGACGCCGCTGATCATCTCAGGTCCCACCGACCAAACCACGGACCTGTACTACCGCATCAATGCCATCATTCCGCAGCTCAAGCCGGAACACGACTACACGATCGAAGAGAAGACCAAGACCGCCGCGCTCACGGAAGACGGCAATGTGCGCGTGGAAAAGCTGTTGGGTGTCGACAATCTCTACGACCCCGACAACATGGATCTCGTGCACCACGTCGTGAAGGCGCTGCAGGCCTACGCGTTGTATAAGCGCGACGTGGATTATGTGGTCAAGGACGGCGAAGTGATCATCGTGGACGAATTCACCGGCCGCTTGATGCCGGGTCGCAGGTGGAGCGACGGCTTGCACCAGGCGGTTGAAGCCAAAGAGGGCGTCAAAATCGCCAACGAGAACCAGACGCTGGCCTCGGTAACCTTCCAAAACTATTTCCGCATGTACAAGAAACTCGGCGGCATGACCGGCACGGCCGACACGGAGGCGGCGGAATTCGCAAAGATCTACAACCTCGACGTGAACGTCGTCCCGACCAACCGGAAAATGATCCGGCTGGACTATGCCGACGTGGTGTACCGCACGGAGAAGGAAAAATTCGCCGCGATCGCCGAAGAGATCAAGGACTGCCACCAGCGGGGACAGCCGGTGCTGGTCGGCACGATCTCCATCGAGAAATCAGAAAAACTTGCCGGCATGCTCAGCCGTAACGGCATCAAACACAACGTGCTCAACGCCAAACAGCACGAACGGGAAGCCGAGATCGTCGCGCAGGCCGGCCGCAAGGGCGCCGTGACGATCGCGACAAACATGGCAGGACGCGGCACGGACATCCTGTTAGGCGGCAATGCCGACTTCATGTTCAAGCAGGTCCTCTATCGAGAGGAGGACTTGCCGGACGAGCGGAAGCTTGCCGTCTATGAAGAGATCCGTGCGGACTGCGAGAAGAACAAGCAGGAGGTGCTCGGCCTCGGCGGACTGCATATCCTGGGGACGGAACGGCACGAGAGCCGCCGTATCGACAACCAGCTGCGAGGCCGTGCCGGCCGTCAGGGCGATCCGGGATCGTCCCGGTTCTATCTGTCGCTTGAAGACGACCTGATGCGCATCTTCGCTTCGGAACGGGTCTCGCAGCTCATGCTCAAGCTCGGCATGGAAGAAGGCATCCCCATCGAGCACGGGATGGTCACGCGCGCGATTGCCAATGCCCAAAAGAAGGTCGAAGCCCACAATTTTGAAATTCGCAAACAGCTGCTTGAGTACGATGACGTCATGAACAAGCAGCGGGAAGTGATCTACCAGCACCGGCGGGCCGTCCTGAGCGGCGAAAATCTGTCTGACGACCTGCGGCAGATGACAGGAACCCTGGTCGAATCCGCGCTCAATGTCTATTGCCCTGCCGAACAGTATCCTGAAGAGTGGGACATGAAAGGCCTCACGGAGATGATGCAAGGCCAGTTCGGTCTTGACATTACGCAAGGCAAGCAGGACAGCGGCGAATCCCTCCGCGACATCGGACGGGACGCGCTCCCCGAAGATCTGAAGGCCCAGGTGCGCGACGCCTACGACCGGAAGGAAAAGGAACTAGGGCCGGAACTCATGCGGTTCCTGGAAAAGAATTTCATGCTGCAGGTGATCGACCATCATTGGAAGGACCATCTGTTGGCAATGGACCATTTGCGCGACGGCATCGGCCTGCGCGGATACGGCCAGAAAGATCCGCTCATCGAATACAAACGCGAAGGATACGATCTGTTCGCCGGCATGATGGAACGCATCAAGTCGGACACGATCGAACGGCTCTTCCTGGTGCAGGCCGTTCGTGAAGGTGAGCGCTCCGCCCCTCCGCCACCCGTGATTTCACGGCCGCAGCCAAAACTCACATTGAACCGCGGAGAAGAACCGGTTTCCACGCAAACAGCCCATCGCAGTGACGACAAGGTGGGACGCAACGACCCCTGTCCCTGCGGCTCCGGAAAAAAATATAAGAAGTGCCACGGGGCGTAGTAGATCGCGACCCCCGCATCTCTCACCCACCCCTTCGAACGTTGGGTTCAGACCCTCCTATTCCCCATTCCGTAAGAGAATCTCAACAGCGGACGGAACGAGTTTCGGCGTCAAGCAGTCGGTGAGAAGGAAGCGGTCGATATTGACGGCTCGGAACGAGCGAGAGCGCTGCAATTCTCCCTTATTCCACCTTGACTTAGCGCAGTTGCAAAGGCTACTCTACCCCACTTTTGGGCTCAGTGTAGGTGGGCGCGGCTGACCCATCTGCTATGGGTGTCACTTTTTTCGCATTGATCCTTTCTGAGGACCTTGTTGTGACGACCGGTCATCCCGAACTGGTTGCTGCCATCGCCTCCGAGATCGGCCGTCATGGGCCGATTACCTTCGCCCGCTTCATGGAACTTGCGCTGTACCACCCGCAGTTCGGCTACTACATGCGCCCGTCGGATCCCGGCACGGAGCGAATTGGCTGGGATGGAGATTTTTATACCAGTTCGGACGTTCACCCGATCCTCGGACAGGCGATGGCGAAGCAGGCAGCCCAGGTCGACGCACTGCTGGGCTACCCGGATCCCTTCACGATCGTCGAAATGGGACCCGGCAAAGGTCTCCTGGCCAAGCATCTGTTGTCGCATTGTCAGCTGATGTCCAAGTCCTTGGCTCAACGGCTGCGTTATGTGCTCATCGAATGCAGCCCGGCCATGCGCGCACTTCAACAAGAACAGCTGAGACCTTGGCTCAGGCACTCGGGTCCGGTGAGTTGGCTGGAAGACATCAGCAGCCTCGCGCCCGGCAGTATCACAGGCCTCATGTTCAGCAATGAATTGACGGATGCCTTTCCTGTGCATCGGGTAGAAAAAGTCGGCCATGGCCTCAAGGAAATCTTCGTGGAGGTCCGGGACGGGCGGTTTGTGGAGCGCTTACAGGAAGTGTCGACGCCTGAGATCAAAGACTATTTTCGAGGTTTGCACATTGATCTCCCTGAAGGATATCGCACAGAGATCAATCTCCGAGCGCTCGTCTGGATGCGGCAGGTCGCGGCAAGCATGAACCGCGGCGTCGTAATTACGATCGACTATGGACATTCGGCCGAGGACCTCTACGGTCCTCAACGGTCAAAAGGCACGCTGCTCTGCTACCGCTCACAGATGGCGTCCGAAGATCCCTTTGTGCGGGTGGGCTTACAAGATATGACCGCGCACGTGGACTTTACGACGCTGGCCACGGCGGGCGCGGAGGCCGGACTCTCCGTGACCGGCTTTACCAATCAAATGAGCTTCCTGATGGGGCTCGGCGTCGACGAGATGATCGCGCAACTGACGCCGGAAACTCCGGAATTTCGAGCGGCCCTGCATCTGCTCACGCCCGAGGGCATGGGACGGACCTTTAAAATTCTTGTCCAGCACAAGGGCCTCGAGGCGCCCACCCTCGACGGATTGATCTTCAAACCGTTTTTCGGGTCAGCATTGAGCCGCCACGCTGCGGCGTAAGGATTGAAAGGGTCATGGCGGACGAAGCCGTTCCATTGAATTATCTGCCGATCCTCTTGTTTATCGGCATTTCGATCGCGTTCGCCGCGATTCAGCTTCTGGCCGGGCGTCTCGTCCGCCCGCATCGTCCCTACCGCGCCAAACTGAATCCCTACGAGAGTGGGAGCCCCTTGTTTTCTGACGCGCGTGTCCAGTTTCCGATGCGCTACTACATCATCGCCATGCTCTTCGTCATCTTCGACATCGAAGTGATTTTCATTATTCCGTGGGCGGTGCGCTTCCAATCGCTCGGCCTCCTGGGCCTCGTCGAGATGCTAGTGTTCATCGCCATTCTTCTTGTGGGACTCTGGTACGCATGGAAGAAGGGGGCGTTAGAATGGGATTGAGGAATTTGAGCGGGTCCTGCCGCCGATCAGCCCAGCCGGCTTCGCACCCCGCCCGGTGTGGAGCCCCGCTCCAGGCGACTGGGCGCCCAGATCGGCGTCACCCGCTCGGCTCATTTGTGCGGGCGAGATAAGGATAAGATGAGCGTCTTTGAAAGACAATTTGAGGCCAATATCATTACGACCAATCTGGATGCGGTCGTGAACTGGGCCCGAAAGTCGGCCCTGTGGCCGATGACGTTCGGTCTCGCCTGCTGCGCGATCGAGATGATCGCCAGCGTCTCGTCGCGCTATGACATCGACCGGTTCGGCGCAGGGGTCTTTCGTGCCTCGCCTCGGCAATCGGATCTTATGATCGTGGCAGGCACCGTCAGCCGGAAAATGGCGCCGGTCATACGACGCATCTACGACCAGATGCCGGAGCCGCGCTACGTGATTTCCATGGGATCCTGTGCCACGTCCGGCAACCACTACAACAGTTATGCGGTGGTGCAGGGCGTCGACCAGATCGTGCCGGTTGATGTGTACGTCCCCGGTTGCCCGCCACGGCCAGAGGCTCTGATGGACGGGCTCTTGAAGCTGCAGGAAAAGATTCAGCGTGAAAAGGTGTTCGTGAAATAGTCATGGAATCGTTGGTTGAAACGTTGATGACGAGGTTTCCTCAAACGGTCTTGTCCGTCGAGGCGGATACGGCACGCTCTGAAGTGACCGTCCACGTGGCGGCTGAGCGCATTCTCGATCTGACGCGGTTTCTTCACGATGCACCCGACGCCTCATTTGACCATCTGACGGATATCTGCTCGGTGGACTATCCGGAGGACCGGCAGCGGTTTGAGGTCGTCTATCATTTGCACTCGCTGTCACACCATCGCCGGCTTCGCGTGAAGACCCGCCTGTCCGAGGACGATCCGACGATTGCCTCCGTGACCTCCGTCTGGAAGGGCGCAGAGTTCCTCGAGCGGGAAGTCTACGACATGATGGGCATCCGCTTCTCGGGACATCCGGATCTGCGGCGGATCTTGTTGCCAGAAGATTACGCGGAAGGCTACCCCCTGAGAAAAGATTTTCCGGCCGAGGGCCGCGGCTGGCGCAGCCAGTTCGAGTTCATCCCGCGACTGGATGAACCACCGGTCGAGCTCGCCGACGGCGAAATCCCCGAGCCGCAGAAGGAGGCGTTCAGAGCCGAAGCGCCGCCGGACTCCCGGCGCCGGGAAGAGCTGTTGCTGAACATGGGGCCGCAGCACCCGAGCACGCATGGAGTGCTCCGCGTCGTCCTCGAATTGGACGGCGAGCGGATCGTGAAAGCCACGCCGGACCTGGGATACCTGCACCGCGGAGTCGAGAAACTGTGCGAAGGGTTGGCCTATATGCAGGTCATCCCCCACACGGACCGACTCGACTACGTCTGCGCGATGGCGAACAACTATGCGTACGTACGCGCAGTCGAAAAGCTTCTCGGCATTTCGATACCGGAGCGCGCGGAGTATATCCGTACGATCGTCGCGGAAATGCAGCGAATCGTCGGCCACCTCTTTTGGCTGGGAACGCAGGCCCTCGACATCGGTGCGATGACGGTGTTCTTCTGGACCTTCCGGGAGCGCGAGACGTTGCTCGATATGTTCGAGAAGCTCTGCGGCGCCCGGCTGACGCTGAATTATTATCGGATCGGCGGCGTCGACAGCGATTTCACGCCCGATCTGGTGCTGCGGCTGAAGACCTTTCTCGACACGTTTCCCGACAACGTTAGAGAGTACGATTCGCTGATCGCCGCCAATCGCATCTGGCTCGGCCGCACCAAACATGTGGCGGTGATCTCGGCGGAGGATGCGATCAGTTTTGGCTGTACGGGCCCCGTGTTGCGCGGTTCCGGTGTTGCGTATGACGTCCGTAAATACGAGCCTTACGGGGTGTACGACAAGGTGGATTGGGAGGTGCCGATCGGCAAGAACGGCGACACCTACGACCGCTATTGGGTGCGGATGGAGGAAATGCGGCAGAGCGCGCGAATCATCAAACAGTGCTTGGATCAGTTGCCGCAAGGACAGATCATGGCGGACGCGCCCCAATACATCCCTCCACCCAAACCGCTCGTCATGCGCGACATGGAAAGCCTGATTCACCATTTCATTATCTTTACGCAGGGATTCAAACCCCCGAAAGCAGAGACCTACTGTGCGACGGAAGCTCCGAAAGGCGAACTGGGATTCTTCATCGTCAGCGACGGGAGCGCCCGGCCCTATCGTCTGAAGATCCGCGCTCCGTCCTTCGTTCATATGGGCGCCTTCGACCATATGGCGCGAGGCTATTTAATCTCCGACATCATCACGATTTTCGGCACGTACGACATCGTGATGGGAGAATGCGATAGATGACATGCTGAAAGAGAAGTACCAACAGGAAATCGACGACATCGTGAGCCGGTATCCGCTCAAGCGGTCGGCCTTGATCCCGCTGCTCTATCTGGCCCAACGGGAACGGGGCTATATCACCGAAGCGGCGATGGTCGAGATTGCGGGGATTTTGAAATTGACGCCTCCACAAGTGTACGAGACCGTCACCTTCTACACGATGCTCAATTTGAAGCAGGTGGGACAGTTCCATATTCAGGTCTGTAAATCCCTGATGTGCGCGCTCGTGGGATCGGACACCTTGATCGGCTGGATCAAAGCCAAACTCGGGATCGGACCTGGCGAGACGACATCGGACGGCGCCTTTACGCTTTCCACCGTGGAATGCCTCGCAGCCTGCGGCACCGGCCCGATGATGCAGATCAACGACGATTACTACGAGCGGCTGACGGAAGAGAGGCTCGACCGCATTTTGTCGGACCTCAGGTCGACCGGATCATCCGCATTGAAAACTGGTCCGTTCATGTGGCCTGAACCGGTTGCAGCGAAAGCGGAAACGCCGGGACGTTGAGAGTATGCCCAAGCACGAACCGATCTTACTAAAAAACATGAGTCAGCCCGGGTACACCGGCACACTCGCCGAGTATGAAAAAACGGGCGGCTATCAGGCGCTTAAGAAAATTCTGGGAAAAATGTCACCCGCCGACGTGACGCAGCTCGTCATTAAGTCGGGGCTCCGGGGGCGTGGCGGCGCCGGCTTCCCCACCGGGGTCAAGTGGGGTTTCCTCCCCAAGGATTACCAGGGCCCTCGTTACCTCTGCTGCAATGCCGACGAAAGCGAGCCCGGGACGTTTAAAGACCGTCAGCTGATCGAGCGCGATCCTCACCAAATGCTGGAAGGGATCGTTCTGGCCTGTTACGCGATTGGATCCGAGACCGCCTACATCTATATACGGGGCGAGTTTGTCCTGGGAGCGCGAATCCTTGAGGAGGCGATCGGGGAGGCCCGCCGGGCAGGCTACATCGGCAAAAACATTCAAGGCACCGGGGTGACGGTCGACGTTTGGGTGCATCGAGGAGCCGGCGCGTACATTTGCGGGGAGGAAACCGCATTGCTGGAGTCGCTCGAAGGCAAACGCGGCTTGCCCCGCGTCAAGCCGCCTTTTCCCGCTACCCACGGGCTCTATAACAAGCCGACCGTGGTGAATAACGTGGAGACGCTGGCGAACCTGCCGCACATCCTCACTCGGGGTCCCGAATGGTTTGCGGCCATCGGTTCACCTCCCAAGAGCACCGGCACGCGCATCTTCTGTGTCAGCGGACACGTCAAGCGCCCGGGCAATTACGAAGTACCGATGGGCATCACCTTCCGGGAGTTGATTTACGAGCATGCGGGCGGCATGCGCTCGGACAAAC
>JAICVE010000055.1 GCA_025935475.1 Nitrospira sp.
GATCCCTAATCGGCACCCTCGCAGGCCCAACATCGGATTGAACTCGTGCAACTCCTCGACGCGTGCGAGCAGCCGGCGTTTTTCTTCCAGCACGGCGCCGTCGCCGCCCGTCAGTTCCAATCGGGCGATTTCGACCATCAAATCTTCGCGCTTGGGCAGGAATTCATGCAACGGCGGATCGAGCAGCCGGATCGTCACGGGAAAACCTTCCATCTGCCGGTACAGCCCGATGAAATCCTCCTTCTGGAGCGGCAGCAGCTGGTCCAGATATTTTTCACGCTCTTCTTTCGTACGGGCGAGAATCATCTTCTGCATGATGGGAATCCGGTCCTCGGCAAAGAACATGTGTTCCGTTCGGCAGAGCCCGATCCCTTCCGCACCAAACCCGCGCGCGACCTTGGCCTGCTCTGGCACGTCGGCGTTGGCCCGCACCCGCAGCTTCCTCACGCTGTCCGCCCACGACAGGATGGTCGCGAAGCGCTGGTATTTGTCGGATTTTTTCGGATCCAGCTTCCCTTGGATCACTTGAATGATTTCCGATTCGACGACCGGAATATCGCCTTCGTAGACATTCCCGGTGGAACCGTTGACCGACAGATAATCGCCCTCACGAAAGGTCTTGGCGCCGATTTTCACGCTTTGACTGTCGAGCACTTCGACGGAGTCACAGCCGGCGACGCACACCTTTCCCATTTGACGGGCGACGACAGCCGCGTGGGACGTCATGCCGCCCCTGGCGGTCAAAAATCCGCCGGCGGCGTTCATGCCATGAATGTCGTCGGGACTCGTTTCCTGACGGACCAGCACCACGCGGCTGCCTGCGGCCTTCATGTCGACGGCGCGGTCCGCCGTAAGCGCAATTTTGCCGGCGGCGGCGCCTGGCCCAGCCGGCAGTCCTTTGCCCAGGGGATTGACCTTGGATTCTTCTTTTGTATCGAAGATCGGGTAGAGATATTGCGCCAGTTGATCCGGTCCGATGCGCAAAACCGCCTCTTCCTTTGAGATCGCGCCCTCTTTCACCATGTCGACGGCGATCTTGACCGCGGCAATGCCCGTCCGCTTGCCGACGCGGGTCTGCAGCATGTAGAGCTTGCCTTCCTGGATCGTGAATTCCAGGTCGAGCATGTCGCGGTAATGCTTTTCAAGTTTCTTGTACGTCTGTTCCAGATCCTTATAGGCTTCGGGCACGTTCTTCGCGAGGGCGCTCACGGGCAGCGGCGTCCGGATGCCGGCCACGACGTCTTCACCCTGCGCATTCATGAGGCATTCGCCGAAAAACGCCTTGTCTCCCGAGCTGGGACTGCGGGTGAAGGCCACGCCCGTCCCGCTGGTTTCCCCCATGTTGCCGAACACCATGGCGACGACGTTGACCGCCGTTCCCCACGAATCCGGGATGCCGTAGAGCCTACGATAGGTAATGGCACGCGCACCAAACCAGGAGGAAAACACCGCGCTAATTGCCATGCGGAGTTGTTCGAGTGGTTCATCCGGGAAGTCCTTCTTCGTCTCTTCCTTGATTAGCCCCTTGAAACTGGCGACCAATTCGCGAAGATGGCGGGCGTCGAGATGCGTCTCGTGCGTCACCCCCACTTCCGTTTTCTTATGCTTGAGGATGGCTTCAAAGTGCTCGCGCGGGACACCCATGACGATGCTGCCGAACATCGAGACGAACCGCCGATAGCTGTCCTGCGCAAAGCGGTCGTTGCGCGTCTTCGCAGCGAGGCCTTCGACCGTCTTCGTCGTCAATCCAACGTTGAGTACCGTATCCATCATGCCGGGCATCGAGGCGCGGGCGCCCGAGCGCACCGACACGAGCAGCGGCCGTTCAGGATCGCCAAAACCCAAACCCATCGACCGCTCCACGCGCTTGAGAGCCTGCAGGGACGCCTCCCACATGCCGGGCGGATACTTCTTGCCCAGTTTGTAGTATTCGACGCAGGCTTCCGTGGAAATCGTGAACCCTGGGGGGACGGAGATTCCTAGATTGGTCATCTCTGCCAATCCGGCGCCCTTTCCGCCGAGCAACTCTTTCATGTTCGAGGTGCCCTCGGCGTTTCCGTCACCGAAGTAGTAGACGTATTTCTTAGCCACGCGTCCCCTCTCTTTCCGTTCCACCCTCAGCGGAACCCCGATGCGCGCCGGGATGCCGTCAGATCAAGCTGCAGCCGATAGCGACTTACCAGATAGCGTCTCGCCCACAGGCCAAACAGCAATACGACTCCCACGAACAGGGCCAGCGCAAGCAAACGAAAATCCGAGCGCACCCCCGGATCGACATAGTATCGGCCGTCAGCGCCGCGGCGAACGGCAATGTCCTTCGTCAAATGATGCGGCTTCCCCGAGGGATCGGCCAGCTTGATCCATTCGGAGCACAACCGCACGGGATCCGGCGCTCCCGTCACTCGCTCCCAGGTCAATCGAAGACACACATCCTCTTTGGCATTGAACAACTCCGGCGTCGTGACCAATTCATCCAGATTAATGCCGGTCACCCAGACGCCGAAGAGCAAGACGACATTGCAGAACACGATCAGCGCCGCCGTGACCATCTTGGAAAAGCGCCGGACCTTCTCCGCACGCTTCTCGTCGGATTGTGGCTCCGCAGGGTCCGGCGGTCCCATCACACTCCCGTCGATTCCGACTACGTCCCTTGTACCACAATCCGGGAAAAGTCCGCGAACGACGTAAAACACTCCTTGACGTCCTTTAATAAGGACAATCGGTTGCCCCGCAGTGACGCATCCTCCACATTCACCATGACGTTGGTAAAAAAGGCGTCAATGGCCGGCTTCAGCCCAACCAACGCCTCGAGAGCCTTGTCGTACCGTCCTCCAGCCATTTCCCGGTGGACATCCGCCCGGCAGACGCCGATCCGGCGGTGCAAGTCGCCTTCAGCAGGTTCCTGAAACCGGTCTGGGTCGACGGGCCCGGGTTCCCACTGTTCCTTCTCGACGATACGGGAAGCTCGCTTGAACCCGACGATCAGCGGATCGAAGTCCGGCTTCGCCGTCACCGCCTGCATTGCCTTCATCTTGAGCAACAGATCGACCAGATCGATCGCATCGGCTGAGGCGGCTTTCAAGACGGCATCCATGACATCATCCCGGAAGGCATGCACAGTCCGGCCATAGTGACGGACGCGCTCAAACAGAAAGTCCATAATGCGGTGGCGGCCCTGCTGCGGAGAATCAGCCGTCCCCTTGATGCCGCTGTCGATAAGCAGGTTCATGGCGTGATCGATGTACTGATCAATGTTCAGGCGAAGGTCTTTCTCCAAAATGATGCGCACGATGGACGTCGCATGACGCCGCAGGGCGAAGGGATCCTCGGATCCGCTTGGAATCATCCCGACATGAAAAAATGCCGCGATCGTATCCAAGCGGTCAGCCAGCGACAAGATCGTTCCAGTCGGAGAACGCGGCAATTCCCCCTCGAGCGCCTTTGGCAGGTACTGCTCGCGGATGGCCTGGCTCACGGCCTCCGGCTCTCCGTCATGCTTGGCATACTCGCCGCCCATGATTCCCTGCAGTTCGGGAAATTCGCCGACGATACCGGTCAGGAGATCGGCCTTACTGAGATGCGCAGCGCTGCGGCATCCATTCAGAAAGTCAGGACTCGAGGGGTGAGGGTAGAGCGCCGGCGCGAGCATGGAGACTAGTTTGACGAGGCGCTCTTCCTTTTGGCCCATCGTGCCCAGTTTTTGATGGAAGGTGACGCCGCTCAGTTTCTTGACCCGCTCTTCGAGTCGTGTTTTTCGATCTTCATCGAAGAAAAACTTGGCATCGGCCAGTCTGGCGGCCAGTACGCGCTCGTTGCCGGCTTGAATCAGCGACATGTCTTTCAATTGATTGTTCGCCACGGCCACAAAGTGGGGAGCCAGCTCGCCGGTCTTCCCGTCCCGCACGGAGAAGAATCCCTGGTGCTCCTTCATCGACGTCATCAAAATGTCCGCCGGCACTGTGAGGTATTCGGTCTTGAAATTGCCGAGCAGCGCAAAAGGCCATTCGGTGGTAAATACCGCCTGGTCGAGCAGTGATTCGTCGGAATTGAGCTTGACCCCATTCTTGGCACAGATCCCATTGACCTGATCCTGGATGACCCGCTGCCGCTGCATCGGATCCACCATGACGCCGGCCCGTTCCAGCGCTTTGCGATAGGACTCATAATTCCGCACGAGAATCGGTCCGCCTCTTCCCATGACCCTATGGCCGTACGTTCGATTTCCAGCCTTAATGCCCGCCGCCTCAATCGGGACAACGACTCCATCGAACAGGGCCAGCAGCCAGCGCACCGGCCGCGCAAACCGGACGGCCGCCTCATTCCATTTCATCGCTTTGGGGAAGGAGAGCTGCCCTATCAGCTGCGGGAGCAGCGCCAACAAGACAGGTTTTGCCGCTCTGCCGGCATCCTCTTTGACGGCGAACAGATACTCCCCTTTGGGGGTGGCTCGCACCTCCAGACGTTCCACGGACAGCCCTTGACCAGTGGCAAATCCGATCGCAGCCTTTGTCGGCTGTCCCTGCTGATCGAATCCTACGGACCTGGAGGGGCCTATTACCTCTTTCCTGACAGCCGTTTGATGCAGGGCAAGGTTTTCTACGACTAGGACGAGCCTTCGCGGCGTGCCGTAGGTCGCAACCGTTCCTGACGAGAGCCTGGCCTCTTCAAAAAGCCGGGCGGCCGCCTCCCGCAATGAGGCAAGCGCCGGAGCGATGAATTGGTAGGGAAGCTCCTCGACACCGATTTCCAACAGCAGCTCCGCGCCTCGAGCGGGGGTTTCCGCTCGGTTCACTCGTCGGCCGGTGCGCTTCATCGGGAAGCCTTTTTGGCGACGTTACGAGGGCGGGTTTGTACAGGGCCTTCCTCTCGTCCAAGGAGCGGATACCCCATCTCCGCGCGTTCTTCGATGTACCGCTCGGCACATTGTCTGGCCAGTGCGCGCACGCGGGCGATGTAGCCGGTGCGCTCGGCCACACTGATGGCTCCCCTCGCATCGAGCAGATTGAATGCGTGGGATGATTTGATGCAGTAGTCATAAGCCGGGAGCGTCAAGCGTTGATCGGTGCGAGCTAACAGGCGCTTGCATTCGGCTTCGTAGGATTGGAAGGCATTCATGAGCATCGCCACGTCAGCCTGTTCAAAATTGTAGCGGGAGAACTGGACTTCGGTCTCGTGGTGGATGTCGCCGTAGGTGATCTTGTCCGTCCAGGCGAGGTCGAAGACGTTGTTGACCTGCTGCAGGTACATGGCGATGCGTTCGGTGCCGTAGGTAATTTCTCCGGTGATCGGGCTCAGCTCGATGCCGCCAATTTCTTGGAAGTAGGTGAATTGGGTGATTTCCATTCCGTCCAGTCGGACTTCCCACCCTAATCCCCAGGCTCCCAGCGTGGGCGACTCCCAATCGTCCTGGATGAACCTGATGTCATGCTGCTTCGGATTGATGCCCAGGCGCGTGAGACTTTCCAAGTAACGCTCCTGAATATCGTCGGGCGCGGGCTTGAGCACCACCGGATATTGATAGTAGTGCTGCATGCGGTTGGGATTGTCGCCGTACCGGCCGTCAGTCGGCCGACGGCAGGGCTGCACATACGCCGAGCGCCAGGGTTCCGGCCCAAGCGACCGAAGAAATGTCGCAGGATGAAAGGTGCCGGCCCCCATTTCGACATCGTAGGGTTGATGAATCACGCAACCCTGGTCGGCCCAGAACCGATGTAATGTGAGAATGAGTTCCTGGAAGGTCACGAACAATCCAGCCGGCGTTCGGGCAGTTCGACTTGAAAAAAATGGAGTCAGAAGCTAGCAGGAACCGCTCTAGACTGTCAAGAAACCGCCGGAGATCAAGGAGTTGCAGCGAAGCCATGGAAATGCCTTGACGGCATTGCAATGCCTCATCTAATGTCCGGATTCTTGATTAACACAGTCGGTAATAGAGTCCCTCCTCGATGAAGTTATCCAAGAAGAGTGAGTACGCCCTACGTGCCTTGTTGGAATTAACGATGGCGCATGGCAAGACGACGTTGCAGCGTCATGAAATTGCCGCTCGTCAGCACATCCCCGTGGAATTTTTGGAGCAGATCCTGCTGGCCCTGAAACGCGCAGGCTTGCTGTCGAGCCGGCGCGGAATGAAAGGTGGCTATGGGCTGATCAAATCTCCGAATGAGATCACGCTCGGCCAGGTTATCCGGATCCTGGACGGTCCGCTTGCACCTATCGGATGCGTCAGTAAGACCGCCTATGAAAAATGTCGGGAATGTCCCTATGCCGACAATCCTCAATGTCCGGTTCAGCACGTGATGGGAGCAGTCCGGGACGCAATTTCAGGAATCTTGGACCACTATACCCTCGCGGACTTTGCGGCAGGATCTCATAAACAATAAGCTGAGTTTTTCTTCCACACTTTTCACTCGATACTTCCTCAATCTTTACACAGTCTATTTGCAATATTTACACGGTTCCTCGAAAAGTGATGGGCGGTTGCAGGGACGTGCCTTCACCTATCGTGAAGATACATGCAACCGCTGCCATCTCCCACTCCTAAGTCTATGACAAATCGTGTAGAAAATTTACACTTTTCTAGGCATGTCAGTTGCTATTGGGCCGCAGCAGGGAGACCGGTTGCAGCAGATTTTCTCACGCCGATATCGCGAAGGAAAATCCGCCGATATGACACAAGCTCTACACCTCATAAGACGTGTCAAGAGAACAGTTCCGGTCACGAACAGTCGATTGACCTCGTTGAGGATCGCCGTGCTAACCCTTGGTCTTGTCACCGGTTCAATCGTTATCGGCTGCAGTTCCGGCGGAGATGGTGGAGAGCCATCAACCAGCGCAGGGCAAGCAGTGCCTAACGGACCGTCGGCCTCGTTGGCATGGGATCCTGTCGCCGGCGTCCTTGGATATATCGTTCATTATGGACCTGAGTCCCCCGGCTCTCCTGGGTCTTGTACATACGCTGAGTCAGTCTTCTCATCGACACCCTCGGCAACGGTGACCGGCCTGGCTGCCAATACGACGTATTATTTTTCCGTGAGCGCGTTTAACGGAATTGAAGGTCCCTGCTCAGTTGAATTGAGCACCGTAACAGGCTCCGCTTAGCTTCTGGTGTACCAGCGGAAGATGCTGCCGGGAAACCTCGCCTGCCAACTTCATTGACTCCTTAACCCCGGGTTTGCTAGCTTCGAGTTCTACACGCTTCAAGCCCCGTCCCTCCCAAGGACGGCGGCTTTTTGCGATTTTCGTTCCCATACGAAAGAGCACTATCAAGGAGCACCATGCCTGGATCCACTACATCTCACGAGCAACTTGCCGCCCTTCGGAACGCCGCAACACATTTGCGTATTGAAAGCGTACGGTCGACCAGCGTGGCTGGCAGCGGCCATCCTTCGAGCTGTTGCTCCGCCGCCGACATCGTGGCCGCGCTCTTCTTCTCTGTGATGCGCTACGACCCGAAGAATCCCAAGGCCCCGAACAGTGATCGTTTCGTTCTTTCGAAAGGACATGCCGCGCCCCTCCTCTATGCGGCTTGGGCCGAGGCCGGGCTCTTTCCGAAAGAGGACTTGCTGAAACTGCGGACACTCCATTCGGATCTGGAAGGACATCCCACGCCTCGCCTTCCATTTGTCGACATGGCCACCGGTTCGCTAGGACAGGGTCTGCCGGTCGGCGTGGGTATCGCGTTGAGCGCGAAGTATGTGGACAAGGTGGATCATCGCACCTACGTCTTGATGGGCGACGGCGAATCCGTCGAAGGGTCGAATTGGGAGGCAATAGAGGCCGCACGACAGCAGAAGTTGGACAACCTCTGCGCCATCGTTGACATCAACCGGTTGGGTCAAAGCGATCCCACGATGTTGCAGCACGATATGGAGGCCTACCGGGCTCGCTGGTCCGCGTTTGGCTGGCATGCTTTGGTCGTAGACGGACACGATCTGCCTGGTCTTCTCAGCGCATTTGAAGAAGCCGCTCGGACCAAGCACAAACCGACGGTCCTTCTCGCCAGGACGTTAAAGGGCAAAGGCATCTCATTCATAGAAGATCAGCCTAATTGGCACGGAAAGCCGATTCCGCAAGGCACCGAGATGCAAAAGGCTATAGAGGAGCTGACGCACCAACTCCAACCGAATGGCACCGCACCGGTCATCCGTCGTCCCTCCGCCCCTCAGGCTGACAAGCCGGCGATCAAGCCCTTGCCGCCACCACCGTACAAGGTTGGTGACTCGGTCGCGACACGCGAAGCGTTCGGCGTCGCCCTGGAAGCGCTAGGTGAGGTCAATCCGCTGGTCGTGGCGTTGGACGCGGACGTCAAGAATTCTACCTACACGGAAAAGTTCGGCAAGAAATTCACCAACCGGTTTTTCGAAAACTTCATTGCCGAACAAAACATGCTCGGCGCAGCAGCCGGCTTGGCCGCTTGCGGGAAAATCCCGTTCGCGGCGACATTCGCCGCGTTTTTTACGCGCGCCTACGACTTCATCCGCATGGCTGCGATCAGCCGGGCCAACATCAAGCTCGTCGGGACGCATGTGGGGGTCAGCATCGGCGAAGACGGCCCATCCCAAATGGGTCTCGAAGATATCGCGATGATGGCCACGCAACCAGACATCACCGTGCTGTACCCGTCGGACGGGACTAGCACCTATCGCCTCGTCGAGGCAGCGGCCAATCACAAAGGCATGGTCTATCTGCGCGCAGGCCGACCGAAATCGCCGATCCTCTATGGACCGGAGGAACAGTTCCCGATTGGCGGATCCAAGGTGTTGCGCCAGAGCGCAAACGACGCGCTCACGATCGTTGCCGCCGGCGTAACCCTTTTCGAAGCACTCAAAGCCTACGACAAACTCAAGGCGACCGGCATCGTGGTCCGCGTCATCGATCTGTACAGCATCGTCCCGATCGATCGCACGACGCTGCTTGAAAGCGCGTCGGCGACGCATGGACGACTGCTCACGGTCGAAGACCATTATGCGCACGGTGGGTTGGGCGATGCCGTGCTGGACGCGGTCGGATCCGAAGGTGTCCGGGTCCATAAGCTCGCCGTTCGCACCATTCCGCACAGCGGGAAACCGGACGAACTCATCGACCATTATGGCATTGGAGCGCGATCCATTGTCGAAGCGACTCAACACATCATCAAGTAAACGGCCTGACGTCTCCACTGATAGTTTGCTTGACCACGTGCCCTTGCTCAGCATTCTGAGCGCGCAAGATCGTCAACGCATTCTCCCTGAGCTGTCAGAAACTCGTTATGGAAAAGACGACTTCATCTTCCGTGAAGGCGATCCGACCGAATATTTTCACATCGTCAAGGAAGGGACGGTCAAATGCGTGAAATCCACCGCCAATGGCAGGGAGTGCACGCTGAAAATGCTGATGCCAGGAGATCTCTTCTGCTGCGACGCAGCGGCCTTTGACGGCGGCTGCCATCCTGGCACGGCGCAGCCCATGGGAAACGTGAGCATTCTTCGCATGCATCGCAAGGCGTATTTCGACATGCTGAAGCGCAACCCCGACGCGGCCATGGAAGTGATCAAGTACCTAGGAAATCGGCTCAACGAAGCGCAGGAAAAAACCAAAATTCTTGCACTCGACCGTGCGGACCAACGGTTGGCGGCGCTCTTGGCCGATTTCGGTGCAAGAAACGGCATCAAGGAAACTCAGGGCATCAGGCTGCCCATGCGATTAACCAGACAAGATATGGCAAACATGATCGGTGCCACCACGGAAACCGTGATTCGCATCATGAGCCGGTTCAAACGTGCACGTCTGGTTTCCGGCACCGCAAATCGGCTCGTGATCTTGAACCTCCAACAACTCAAGGCCTTCGCATCCGGCTAGTCTCCTGAACCCTTTTCTGCAGGTTTTTCCTAAAACATGACTTTCGTCATGTTTTTATGCTCCCGCCTGCGAGTATCCTCCGGCCGGTCCCTAGTCATGCCAATATCCAGGCTGGCTAACGGTTCGCGCGATCAACTTCAA
The DNA here is from genome assembly GCA_025935475.1 of Nitrospira sp. Lineage (GTDB taxonomy): Bacteria > Nitrospirota > Nitrospiria > Nitrospirales > Nitrospiraceae > Nitrospira_C. Next base: position 9,976 of record JAICVE010000055.1, read on the forward strand.
AGAGGAGAGAATAATGTTCACGACCCACTCATTTCGCGGTCTTGTGCTTGCCACAGGACTGGCAACGATCACATCCACCGTGGCCTTTGCCAAGACCCATGACGTGTCCATGACCGCAGTCGAAACCGATATCGTCATCGAGGGGAGCGGTGAAAAATATGCCGCGTGGACCTTCGACGGCCAAATGCCCGGGCCGGTGGTTCGGGTGGTGGAAGGAGACACCATTCAGTTTACGTTAACCAATCCGGCCACGAACAAGTATCCCCACGCAATGGATTTTCACGCCGCAGAGATCGACTTCCTAAAAAACTACAGAGCGGTCAATGCGGGCGAGACAATCAGCTACACCTTCGTCGCGAGGAAGCCGGGAGTGTTTTTCTACCACTGCGGCGCCCCACCTATGATCCAGCACGTCGCCCGAGGCATGTTCGGCGCCATCATCGTCGATCCCAAGAACTCCAAGGCATGGCCAAAGGCCGATCGGGAATATGTGCTCGTGCAATCGGAATACTTCAAAAATCCTGACGACGTCCAGAGCATGTTCGATCGCAAATTCGACGGCGTGATGTTCAACGGCGGGATTTTTAAATATCATCCCTTCGTGACAGGCGGCGGAAAATTGGACGCAAAACCGGGCGAACGTGTGCGCATTTATTTCGTCAATGCAGGGCCGAACGAGTTTTCGGCATTCCATCCCATCGGCGAGATTTGGGACAACGTCTATGAAAGTGGCAATCCGGCCAACAAGCTCACAGGGGTCCAAACCTACGTGGTGGGACCGGGAAGCGCGGCAACGTTCGATGTCGTCGTCGAATCAGCCGGTGCCTATCCGCTGGTCACCCATTCGTTAACCGCTGCGCTGCGCGGCGCGATTGCCGTGCTCGTCGCATCGCCCGATGCCAAATCACAGACACTCATGCCGATGGTGCCTTGGAAGGTCACTGTTCCACAAACTGAAATCACCCCGGCGCCCGGCCATTAGACGGCCGACATCAACCACGGTCACCCCCATGCTGCATTCTGGCCTCGCTGCTTGGATGATCTCACTCTGGGTCGTTCTGTGGAGCAACGAGGCCTTCGCACTGGAGCGTGCCGCCCTCGCACTGTCCGGTTCAGACTGCCGTCTCTCGCACCAAGACATCATTGAAACCTTGGAGCGCCTCGAGGGTGTCACAAGGGTGGAGGCCGAGACGATTCCCGATCATCTCCTGGTCGACCACGACGGCTTGCGCCGCACAGGAGAAGAGCTGGCCGCCTTCGTGAACGGACTGGCTGCCCTGCAGGGTCGTTGTCGGGCAGCGGTGATGCAGTCCTGCATCACCGCACGAGCCGGACCCGGCGGCGCGCTCCCCGTGCCGGTTCGCTAGGTCATCAATACACGACCGCCGGGCGTTTCCCGTGAGCGATCAGCATCAATCGCTCTCGCTTGAGCGGACGCTCTGGATCACGCGTATAGTGGGAAAAATCCTTCGAGACCTCGACGGCGCTCAACGGCAGCGTAATTTCCTGACGCATGTGTGGGACCGCCGTATCCAACGAAAGTGACACGACTTGATCTGTGCAACCGGTCACCTCCGCGCTGAGGTCCC
>JAICVE010000304.1 GCA_025935475.1 Nitrospira sp.
GTACGCTGATCGGACCAAGCCCACACGCTGGTAAACGGTTTCAGCAGAATGATTGTCTTCCTCCACGTAAAGCCGAATTCCGCACACCTTCGGGTCGGCTTTTGCTTGTGAGGCAACTGCGTCGTGCATGCGTCGGAAAACGCCTCGCCGGCGCCAGTGAGGGTCGACATAGACGCTTTGAATCCACCAAAAGACGCCGTTTCGCCAGTCGCTCCATTCGTACGTAATCATCAATTGTCCGACGAGCACAGGCCGCTGGGCGATCTGCACCTCCGCCACCATGAAAAAGCCGAGCGAGGGCGTGCTCAGTAACGATTGCGTGCCTTCCCGAAGCCTCGCCTGATCGAGCCTCCGCTGTTCTGTTTCCATGGCCATGGCGGCACTGAACGCCACGATGAAATCCACATCATCCCTGCCGGCTGGTCGGATGGTCAGCTGGAGCGGTAAATCCATTATGCTACGCCGTAGCTTTTGGAGCTGCGAGCCAACCCTCTGCTGGCTTGTAGAATCCGGCAGAGAACTCCATTTTCATGGCATCTTCAGGGAGCAGATTGAGGGGGCGGACCTGCGGTTGCGGAACGAAGGCCAGATATCCGGTGAACGGATGAATCGCGGTCGGAACGAAGATCATCAATAGTGTTGTGGCAGGATCGATCTGCACCGCCTGCGGCGCGGTCCCCATGACGAACCCCAAGGCCCAAACTCCGTCGCGGGGAAAGGGGAAGGCGATGACCGTGCTCCGGCCGAACCGCGATCGAAACTGAAACAGGTCGGTCATGCCCTTGATGGTGAGATAGATGCTGCGAACGAGTGGTATCTGGGCGATCCATTGTTCAATCGAAGCAATAATGCGACTCCCCAGCAGGTGCGTACCGAATGCGCCGGCTGCCAGGACCAGAAGGACGAAGAGCAGGACCCCGATGAACGGCGGGGCGATGACGCCGAGCTGACCAAGCATGTCGGCAATGGCGCGATTGACCGCCGATAGAAGCGCCGACAGGATGAGAAACGTCGCCCATGTGGGCAAGAGCACCAACAAGCCGGTCAAAAAATAGCGTGAAAGTGTCCTCATGGTCTTCGGCGGTGAACGCGCGTGGCGTAGCCGTAGTCTAACAGAAATACTCGTCGAGTGGATGTGCGAACACGGCCTTGATCTCAGAGCAACGGTGTTTTATCCTATCGCCGCCGGTTCCAGGTCATCGATGGGAGGGCGTCATGGCAGAACAGCCGAGCGGAAAACGTCCTGTGCAAGTGGACAAGGACCTACTGGCCATCCTCTGTTGTCCCGACACCAAGCTCGATGTCAGCCTGGCGGATGATGCGTTGATCAGTAAGATGAACGATGCCGTCAGCCGCGGTGTGTTGAAGAATAAGGCACAAAAGCCGGTGACCGAGTTGCTGGACGGCGGCTTGATCAGAGCCGACCGAAAAATTCTGTACCCGATCCGTGAAGATATCCCCGTGATGCTGATCGAAGAAGGTATTCCTCTCGACCAGGTCCTCTAGCCCCCGTCCCCAATACCACGCTCACAAGACTGTACGGGTGCTCTACGGATGCAGCATCCCGCCGCGTTCCTGTTCGGTCTTGGATCCCGTCGACGTTCCACATTGCTGGCAGAGGTACTCGTACAGGTTGCCTGTCGGAAGCACCAGCAGCAACCGTTCTCGCGTTGGCGTCGCCACCCGGCAGCGAGGGCAGTAGAGCAGTGAGGCCTGCAATGATCCAAACTGATCTTCTGGTTCCGTGATACGAGGCGCTGCAGGTTTCCCCGTCAGGCCACGAGGCCATCCTGAACCGCTCGGTTTTCGTGGGCCAAATGGCATATCAATGAATTGTAGGGAAGCGACTTCTCACGGTCAATGCGTGTGCCTACCAGGAGTTGTGGGATGAAGGTTGTTGCTCCTGTGTCTTGGACGATCGGAGGAACCGCCAGAGACCTCGCCCTCCTTGCACGACGGCATACACGGCCAATCCGCTCAACAGGCCATAAAATCCGGCGGTGCTCCACGGCCACAAGTCGGGAGCGTGCAGCATGACGCCCAGGGCGACATGGCCCCCGACGCCTAAACACAAAGCAAAAATGATCCATTCGCGTATCACGTGAATAACTCTGCGTGCAACCGGACGGGAAGGAAAGAGCGCTGCCGTAAGGAAGGAGAACTAGGCGGCAGAGGTTTTGGCCGATTCGATTTCCGTCGCAGTAATCAGGCTGGACAGGTAATCCGCCACAAAATTCAACGCCTCTTCACGACCGTCAGCGCGGCGCCCCTTTTCACGACGTTGCACCGATAATTCGTGATCCAGGTCCGATTTGACCTCTGTGAGGACACGCTGCAGCGATGAGGGGGTCAGATTGGTATCCATGTCCTCAAGTTCCTGACAGCGATCCAGTACCCAATTGAGGCCCTCGATCCGACCGGCATAGTGCTCCTGCTCGGCTGTATCAATACGTGCCATGGTCGTGGCGAAAGTCTGGGCTTCATAGACCAGATTATAAAAGCTGGTAACGGCGCGCTGAAGAGTCGAATTCATAGAACTCCTTTATATTCAGAACGATAGGCCAGTAGCCAATTATACATGAGAATTGGGATGCGACAAAGGGAAATCTCGGGCCTCATGTAAAAAGCAAGGAGTGAAACTCATTCATAAACCCATAATAGAGCGGGGCAAAGTCCTTCAAGCTGTCCGGGCTGGTTTCCTTCAATCGCTTGAAGAAAAAGACCTGAGCCCGCGGATCGAGCTGCTCGAGCAGGTGGCTGAGTTGGGCCATCGTATAGCTGCCAGAAGGCACGCTGAGAATATAGTGAACAAGGCGCTCGACGAATTGCTGCGCCACATATTCACTCGTCAAATACCCTTCGGGAAGCTTTCCCACGGCCAGGAACTCATCGAATGGTATCGCCTGTGCCGCAAACGGAATCGACTGGTCTTGACCGGAGGTCACGCTGCCCGCACCTCATGGAAGGTCGTGAAACATTGGACAACTCTACTGGACCCCCCCTACCCCGTCAAGCGCGCAGAAGCAGCATAGGCCCTGAGGCAAAAGACCGATGAAAACAGAAGGGGCAGGGTCCCTTCGGGAACCCTGCCCCTCCGTGAAGCGATCCTAGCTGCGTCTTACAGCCAGTTCACGCGTGCGGCCAAACCGAGCTTGCTCGACCCGGAGCGCTTATGGTTCGCGCGACGGGATAAACACCGCCAGTATTGTTGGGAGAGGCCGGAGCCTCTCCCAACTTTTACCTGACGCGATCTTACAGCCAGTTCACCCGTTCTGCGGGTCTGACATAGATCGGCTCTTCGACCTGGATCCGCGCCACTTCCTTGCCCGACTTGTTGAAGCCCAGCACGGTGTCGTTGTACATCTCGAACCGCTTCCCGTGGATCTGGGTTTCGAACACCTTCGGACCCGGAATGACGTCGTACCGGAAGACGATCTGCTGGCTGGCTCTCCAGAGCTGGAGGACCGCCAACAGTTCGCGGCTAGGCACGAGGTACTTCTCGATCGCATTGTCGACGCCCGGGCCAAACATCTGCCGGGCATAGCCGCGCGGGCTGTGCCGTGGCGGAATGTAGAAGCCGTTGGGCTCGGTGCCCCACTGCGGATAGAGGGGCAACGCCACCTGTTCCACCCGAATGGTGTAGTACAGGGGGTGCCACCGGTCCTCCGCCCACAGGCCGTCTTCGCCGATGCGCACCAGGCTCTGCATGCGGATCTTGCCCACGCAAGCCGCCATACAGCGCGTTTCCATCGGCTCGCCGCCCGTCAGCGGATCCTTGCCCTCGATCCGCGGATAGCAGGCAATGCACTTCTCCGACACCCGGGTCGTGCCCCGGTACATCGGCTTCTTGAACGGACACTGCTCCACGCACTTCTTATACCCGCGGCAGCGGTTCTGGTCGATCAGCACGATGCCGTCTTCCGGCCGCTTGTAGATCGCCTTGCGCGGACAGGCCGCCAGGCA
>JAICVE010000314.1 GCA_025935475.1 Nitrospira sp.
GACGGTCCAGATCCATTTGCGGGTTGGACACCCAGGGCTCGGGAATCAACATCATCATGGCATGCGGCAGCGACCGACCGCCGAGCACCAAAAATTCGAGCGCGTTGTCCAGGCAAGCCGAATCGCTCTGTTGCTCGTAGACGATCGGGAACAGCTTTTCCATATCCTTCCCGAACAACTCCGAGTGCAGCCGTCCCTGCCGAGCCTTCATCCAATTCACATTGCCTTTGAGCGTGTTGATTTCGCCGTTGTGGCAGATGTACCGATAGGGATGCGCGAGCGGCCAGGTCGGAAACGTGTTGGTGCTGAAGCGGGAATGCACGAGCGCGAGCGAGCTGACCATGCTCGCGTCTTTCAGATCCTGATAGTAGGCCGCCATCTGATGCGGCAGTAGCAGGCCTTTGTAGACGATCGTGCTGGCGGAGAGGCTCGGGATGTAGAAGTGCTCACGACCATCAATGGCCGATTCACGAATGGCTTTTTCGACCAGCTTGCGGATGACGTAGAGCTTCCGTTCGAATTGCGCGTCGTTCAGCACGTCCCGCGCGATAAAGACCTGGCGCATGAAGGGCTCGGTTTTCCGAGCTTGGACGCCGATTGCATCGTTTTTGACCGGCACGTCACGCCAGCCGAGCAAGCGTGCGCCCTCCTGTTCGACGATCTTGCCGAACAGCGTTTCACATTGCTGCCGCGCTGCCGAACTGGGAGGCAGAAACACCTGCCCGACCCCGTACTCGCCGGCCCCCGGCAGTTTGACGCCGGCATCACCGGCTGCGCGCCGCAGGAATTCGTGAGGTACCTGGAGCAAAATTCCGGCGCCGTCCCCCGTGCAGGGATCGCAACCTTGGGCGCCGCGGTGCGTGAGATTTTCGAGAACTTGCAGACCTTGACGGACGATGTCGTGCGACTTTTGGCCTTTGATGTTGACCACAAAGCCGATGCCGCAGGAATCTTTTTCGTGTCGAGGGTCGTAGAGCCCTTGCTTCGGTGGAAGCCCTGGAAGTTCCATGTTACCTATCTCGTGAAAAAGGCAGGTCTTTTTCCTGCTGGGTAGAGGCCCTATCGAGAGGACTCAGGGATGCGGAGCCTCATGACTCATGAGGCATAATCCCATGTGAAATTCGTGCGTCAGATTAATAGAAGGGTGAATCGTCTGTCAAGCGACCAATGCATGGATTTCGTTGCGATTCCCTTGACTTTGTTTCCTCCGCTGCCCTACCATCCGCCGCATGCCACAGGGTCCTGTCACCTCCCCGATTCATACGATGGCGGACGTCTGGGACGCCTATCGGAATGAGCTCGAGGGGGTTGAAGACCGGATCCACAAGAATCTTACCTCGAGCGTCGCCCTCGTCAATACGGTCGCGGCGCACATCCTCAATAGCGGCGGCAAACGCATCCGACCCCTGCTTCTCCTGCTGTCTGCGCGTCTCTGCGGCTACACAGGCCGTGAACATCACCAACTCGGAAGCCTGGTGGAATTCATCCATACTGCCACCCTCTTACACGACGACGTCGTGGACGATGCCGAAATCCGTAGGGGCCGTCAAACCGCCCGAAAAGTCTGGGGAAATCAGGTTAGCATCCTGGTCGGCGACTATCTGTATTCCAAGGCCATGTGCCAGGTAGTCGAGTTTCGAAGCCAGCGGATCAACGAGGTGCTCGCCGAAGCCTGCAAGAAAATGGCGGAAGGCGAAGTCCTTCAACTGTACTACAACGACAATCCGGCGATGCCGGAGGCCGATTACATTAAGATTGTGGAGCATAAGACGGCGGGGCTGATCGCGGCTTCCTGCCGGATGGGTGCGATTCTGGCCGAGGCATCGGACGCCCAGCAGGACTGCCTGTTTCGCTTCGGACAGTATCTGGGCATCGCATTCCAAGTCGTTGATGACACCTTGGATTACACGGCCAACGGCACTTCGTTGGGCAAGACGCTGGGACAGGACCTCCGCCAGGGCAAAGCGACGCTGCCACTGCTCCATTTGCTGACCCATTGCCCGGAAACTGATCGGCAGATGATCAAGGACCGCATGGAGACACGCACATTGACGGAGGACGACTTACAATGGTTGATCGGCCTCATGGGCGAGTACGGATCCATCGCGTATGCCTTGGACCATGCCCAAGCCTACATCACCGCGGCGAAGCGAGAGTTGAGCGAGTTCGACGATGGTACCGTTCGACGGGCCCTCTTGGTAGCCGCTGATTACATGGTGACTCGCGACCGATAGCCGCTTCCGCGTGGCCGGAGCCGCTCGGCATCCGGCGGGCAGCGCGGATCAGCGCCCAGCCATCACAGTGTGTCCAGCACGCCGTGCGTGTGGCGTACGTCGGTCGTACGCAACACGATGTGAGCGCACCGCTGGCAGACTTTCAATCCAGTAAGGAAGAGGGAACGCATGGCACAGATTATTCCGTTTCGTGGGACCGTGTACGACCAGGCGATGGTCGGCGCCATCAGCGACGTCGTGGCGCCCCCGTATGACATCATCGATGCCGCGGGACAGAAGGCGCTGCATGACCGGCATCCGCAGAACATCATCCGACTCGAGCTTGGCATTGATCATCCCGGCGATGACGCCACGAGCAACCGATATACGCGCGCCGCAGACACGCTGCGATCCTGGATCACCGGCGGGGCACTCAAACGGGACGCTCACCCGGCCGTCTACTACCATACGATCGAATATGCACCTCCGTCTTCCGATGCGCGCGCCTCAAGAAAGACGCTGCGCGGACTCCTGACGACCACGAAAATCGAGCCGCTCGACTCCGGCCAGATTTATCCCCACGAAAACACGCGATCGGCCGCAAAGGCCGACCGGCTGAACCTGCTCAAGGCCTGCAAGGCGAATTTGAGCCCCATTTGGCTGCTCTACTCTGATCCGCAGAACGCGGTTCTCGGACTGCTCGAACGGGCCGTCAAAGGCCAGCCGCCACGAATCGATTTTGAGGACGATCACGGATGCCGGCAGCAACTGTGGGCGGTCACTGATCCAGCCGTGCTCGGACAGGTCGTTGACATCATGAGCAGCAAGCCCCTCTTCATTGCGGACGGCCACCATCGGTATGAAACGGCGGTGAACTATCAGCGCTTCCGCCGGGAGCAGGACGGGGCATCGACTACGCTTCAGCCCTACGACGGGGTGCTGATGCTCCTGTCGCCACTCGAGGATCCGGGTTTAACGGTGCTGCCTACCCACCGGGTCACGACGACTCCGCTGCCGCCGTACGCGGCCATCAAGTCGCGGCTGGGCGACACATTCGATTTCAAGGAGTTCCCCTTCTCGGGCGAAAACATGCCAGCAGTCCGGGCGCAATTCATCGATGCCTTGCGTATACACGGACGCACCACGCCGACCTTCGGCCTTGCGCTCAAGGGGGAAAACCGCTACGTGACGCTCGCTCTCACACCGGCGCATCGTCCGGATGCGAACGCTTCCCCTCGTGCCAAACTCGATGTCTCGCTGCTTCAGCAGCTTGTGGTCAACACACTCTGCCCCACACAGCAGGAACAGGAAGCCATCCTCTATACGAAGGACGACCAGGAAGCCCTCGATTGGGCCGCCCATGGAACGGGGACAGGCGCCCTCTTGTTGAATGCCACCAAAGTGAGCGAGGTGCAGGCGGTAGCCAAGGCCGGCGAGCGAATGCCGCACAAGTCGACCTACTTCTATCCGAAGCCACTGACTGGGTTGGTCCTTCACATAATGGAAGAATGAGCGTCCTTACAGCAGCGAGAGGAGGAGCGCGTGAATGCGAAAATTCTCATCGTTGACGACGA
>JAICVE010000011.1 GCA_025935475.1 Nitrospira sp.
GGCCGAGGGGCCAAAATGCGGATTTGACATCTCAAATGGCCGATGATGAAGGGCAGGCCATGCCGCTTGAGTGGTGTCATCGCCGGCTGCTCGCCCGGATTCATCGCCGCACCGTCGGGAAACTGCGCAAAGAGATCGAGCCCGTCGCCACGGCGGATTTCATGCGCTTTCTCTTCCAGTGGCAGCATATCGCACCTGGTTCCCGCCAACACGGGGAAGCCGGTTTGCTCGAGGTGGTCAGGCAGCTGGCGGGATTCGAGGCGGCGGCCTCAAGTTGGGACTCGCAACTGCTCCGAGTACGGATGGGCAAGTATGAACCGGCATTGCTCGACCGTCTGTGCCTGAGCGGAGCGGTGAGCTGGGGACGGCTGGCGCCTCATCCCAGGCTGATGGACCAAACTGCTCGTGAACAAGGCCGCCGGATTACGCCGACCAGCGTGGCTCCTATCAGTCTGTTTCCGCGTGACCAAGGCGTGTGGCTGCTGGACGCCTTACGAGACGATTTCGGGGTTGGGCCCGACCCCTATGCCGCCTTGAGCGTCGCCGCGCGAAACATTCGACGGGCCTTGGAAGAGCGAGGCGCCAGTTTCTTCGCCGATCTCGTAGAAGCGACGGGTCATCTGCCGGCGGAAGTTGAAGAGGGACTGTGGGAGTTGGTGGCGGCCGGATTGGTCACCGCTGACGGGTTCGATAATCTGCGTGCGCTCATGGACCCGCGGCGGAGGCGTGCCGAGGGTCGCGAGCGGGCGCGTCGGCCGAGACATGCCGCTGGCCGATGGTCGCTGCTGAGAACGATGAAAACGTCTACCGCCTCAAGCCAAGAACTGGCGCATTCGCACTCCGCATCGGCTGAGCGAGTTGCGCGGCAATTGTTCCACCGATATGGGGTGGTCTTCAGGGATCTGCTGGCTCGCGAAGTGCTGGTGCAGTCTTGGCGCGACCTGCTCGTTGTGTATCGAAGGATGGAATTGAAAGGAGAAGTCCGCGGTGGGCGATTCGTCTCTGGGTATGTCGGAGAGCAGTTTGCCTTGCCGGAAGCCGTTGAGGCGCTCCGGGCCATCAAGAAGCATCCGGGGTCTGCCGTCGGTGTGGACATCAAGCTCTCCGCCTGTGATCCCTTAAACCTCAGCGGCGTGATTCTGCCCGGTCCCCGGATACCAGCCGTGCCGAGCAACTTCATCGTATTCCGCGATGGGCTGCCCGTTCGTACTGTCACGGCGCGCAACGACGACTTTCGCGCTCGCGAAGTCGCGCAACCCTCCCACGGAATGTAAATTCGGTCCGCGATGCAATTCTGACCCGCCCGTTCCGGTCAACGGGATACAGTGGCTGCTGGCGATGGATTTGTTACGAGCAGCGCAAGGGTTTCCTGGGGATTGCTCTGGTGCTCCATCACGAACGGATAACGGGACTGCGCATGGGCGTAAAATGATGCTCGACGATCCTGCGGAATCCCCATCAACGTGCTCAATGAAGCAAGATACTCACCTTGCCCATGTGCCATGTCTTGCTTGACGTTCTCGAAGTTAAACGCCATGAAGGCATTGACCCTTTGATCTTCCTTGACCAGGCCATCCTCTGTGAACCACGATCTTCCGGACGTGGAGGAGAGAAAATTGTTGATCGTTTCGGTAATACTGCAGGCCGATAGAGAGAGAGCCAGCGCTGCGGCACCGGAGAGAAGCGTCAGTATGTGTCTCGGCTGTCCCATGGTCGCCTCCTGATTGGTGATTGATCAGATTGTTGACCTTACTCTAGAGCAGACCGTGATGAAGGATCAAGTCACTGTCTGTTCATGAAGGACAAGGGGCGCCCCGAGTTGCCTCTGGCACACTACGCAGACACTTTCTGTGCCGCAGCAGGATTCAATTAGTCCATAAGCGCTGATACCACTTTTTCTCGTCAGTCGTCGGGCGGGCGCCGAAATTCATGGCCTTCCGGATCTCACTGATATTCCAGCCGGTCAACGTCGCCAGCGTCTGTGCCTGTTGCTCGTAACGGCCATACAGTTGCTCACGATAGGCGGCAGCCGCGGTGCAGTCGTCCTGTCCCGTCCAGGGATGGCGCAGAATGTAACGGGCCTGGAAATTTGCTCGATCGGAGGTTTCCTGAAACAACAGGTCTTCCGGAAAATGTGCCTCGTCATAGCGGACATGGAGGCGCGTCAGAAAGACGTTCTGCGCCTGCGGGCCCCTGCCGGGACGGCCGTGGGGCTCCAGCCAGAATACCCCGAGACTCCGGAGTTCTTCCCCTGAAAGCGGATCTGCTGCGCAAGGATCGCACCAGGTCATATCCCAGGCATACTCCAGGAAGACGCCACGATGCTGTTCCCGCTTCACCTGTTGGCCAAACAGGTCGCGGTAGAAGTCGCCGAAACGGTCCTTGACATAGAGGGGAATTTCCTGCGCTTCGGGCAAGCGCACCGTGCGGTAGTTCGTGGTTTCCACTCTCCCTTGCCTCGTGAGGAAATACACGAACAGTTCTTGAGGGCCGTCCGCATTGACCGTTCCCAAGCGGATCGGCAGCATGAACCTCGGCGACTCGAATGCGATCTGGAGCGGACGCAAATGAGTAAGGCCCAGTTTCGCCTGCTCGCCCAAGTTGACCTTGGCGACGAAGAATTTCAGGTTCTGTTTGATGTAACTGTGCAGCACGGAAGAGGCGCCTTTGGGAATGCGGTACCCATTCTCCGTGAGCCAGGTTTCGAGTCCTGCGCTCTCGTGCGCCGAGAGAATGAGAATGTCGTATTCGCCGACGGTGTATTGCGCCTCCACCGTCACGCCCAGCGCCTTCTCCCGCTCGCGCTGCAGCGAAGGACTGGCTTTTCCCATCATATCCATGGACCGGCTTTCGGGGTACAGGAGCCGGCACGGATTGGCATCGAAGTACTCGACGAGCCTTGGAGCAGAATAGTCAGCCAGATGCTTCAGCACCGCGGCATCGCCGACATGGATCTGCGCCTTCTCGAGCACTGTCGGCACGGGCACGACCAGTGCAAATTCCTTGACGTCACCCTTGAAGTCATTCGCCATCGTGATGACCGTTTTGTCCTCAGCCCTGGCAATGGCCACCTCGGACGCTTTATTGAAAAGCTTGCTGTCGGCCTTTGCGACATAGAATCCGCAGAAGGCTGAAGCGTTGCCGTTCCAGAGGAGCAGAGTAACAAGGAACAATACGGCGGGAACGTAGAGACGTATATTCAACATATGCGGGTCCTGCCGCGAACCAGCCCATCCGTTCTCGCACGCCTCATAATCTTGACGACTCATGAAATCCTCCTTTGTTGTGATGATATGGACAATGGAACGAACACAGGAGCAGAAAGGGGTGGTGTCAATTCACCCTTTGAAGGCCTTGCCCAGTCGTAGCGCGAGCCCGGAAAACACCGATCGATCAAAGGCACGAGCGGGGAGCAGATGAGCAAAGCCCAGAGCGGACCGTGGGGACGAAACAGGACAAACTGCACGCCTAGCGCAGCCAGTGCCACCAACAACGTGAAGATGAGGCGCCCCAGGCGGGAGTCCGGCGTGGTCTTCGGATCGGTGATCATGAAGAACGAGAAAATGAGGAGTGTGCCGCTTTCGAGTTGATGCAAGGGAATCGTGAGCGGATCGCCCAGCCAAAGCGCCCGTGTGATCAAAAGAACGACGTAAAAGCCGAGAAACGATAGCGTGACGTCCGCGCGCACCGCGCGGGTGACGACGAGGCTGCCCAGACAGGCAATGAGAAATCCGAACCATGCCGCCTGTCCCCATTGGCCGGGAGAGATCCAGCCGAGGCCGCCGGTGACCACGACGAGCAGCGCCAGGTTGGTGGGATTGAAAATGTGCTTCTTCTGCCAACGGATCGTGAACTTGCTCGCGATCGCGATGCCTGCGGCCAGGGCCGCCACGGCCATAGAGTTCGTGCGCAAGAATATGCAGAGTCCGACGGCCGAGACGAGCGCACTCAGCGGATCGAACGCCGGGAGTTTATACAGGCGTGTCCCGGCATATTGGGTCACAAGCGCGGTTCCGAAGGTCAGGGTAATCTGGAGGATCGAGACGTCGAAGTGTAGCCACAGCAGGCCGTATGCAAGCAGGGTACTGAGGCTTGCGATCTGGTATAAGCGGGGATCGAAGGACCGAAAGCGACAGCTGATATGCTCAACAAGCCGATTGAAGCACATCCGGCACCTCGTAAGTGAGACGACGATCCGTTCCTACTGACGGTATGGCGCCAGCAAAAGAATCCTTTCACGGCTGGAAAGAAAAAAAGTGCGTTGCCCCCGCGGGTTTACGTAGACGGTGGAATGAGCCGCAAAGCGTCTGAGCATGATGTGTTGACAAGTGCTGGTGGGGACGTAAGAATCGCGCGCCTGCTGTCTGCCTTTGTGCTTGCTATGCTGCGTGAAAGGAATGGCCTATGGCGTGGGTGATTTTGTTTTGTGCGGGGCTGTTTGAGACCGGTTGGGCGATCGGGTTGAAATATACGGATGGGTTCACGCGCCTGTGGCCCACGGTATGGACCGTATTCGCGATGATCATCAGCCTGTGGCTTTTGGGTATCGCGGTGAAGACGCTTCCCGTTGGAACGGCCTACAGCGTGTGGGTTGGTGTGGGGGCAGTTGGCACGGTGGCGCTGGGGATTGCGCTCCTTGGGGAACCTGCGAACGCCGCTCGACTGATCAGCGTCGGACTGATCATTGCGGGCATCATCGGATTGAAACTGGCCACGCCGGCGTAAGTGTGCCCGTGCGTCCGGCACGGGTGGCACACTCGCTACTCGACTCGCGCTTTCGTCTCCTTGGATTTGCCTTTGACACGCTCTCCGGCGCCTTTCACGTTGCCCTTCGCGCGCTCCATTTCAGCCTTCGTCTTGTTGCCCTTCGCTTCCTCGGTGAGTGCTTTGGCCTCGCCTTTGGCTTCCTGGTAGTCCGCCTTCGCTTCTCCTTTGCCTTTTTCCATCTTCGCCTTCGTTTCGCCGGCGGTGGCCGAGATGCCCGTCCCGCCCACGATCGCAATACCCATTAATGTGATGACGAACATCTTTCGCATGGCGCCCTCCTTGAAATGAGAAACCCGTCTCTTTTGATCTAAGCGCCCTTTCCTTGTACGTCGTACTGGAGCCTTCCCTAGGAAGAAGATGGGAGAAGGCCTGATTATGCTCGTTGAGCCTGGAAGAGCTCGGTCACCGTTTGAATCGTATCGGCTTCCTGAGCCGACTTATCGGGCCTGTAGCGTTTTACCCGGGCGAAGCGGAGGGCGAGACCGGCGGGATAGCGCGGAGATTCCTGGATGTCGCTGAAGGCGATCTCAACGACCAGTTCAGGCCGAACGAACACGGTCTGACCTTCACGGTGCGTTTCCAGGCCGAGCAGCTGTTCGGTCTGCAGGCGTAGCATATCATCGGTCAACCCCTTGAAGGTTTTTCCGAGCATCACGAATTGACCGGTCACAGGATCGCGCGCGCCGAGATGTAGATTGGAAAGCCAGCCTTGCCGGCGGCCGTTGCCCCATTCGGCTGCGAGCACGACCAAGTCAAGAGTGCTGGCTTCCTTCACCTTGAGCCAATGAAACCCTCGCTGCCCCGCGATGTACGGAGCCGCAAGTGATTTAGCCATGACGCCTTCGTGGCCGGCCGCGAGGGATTGGGCCAAGAAGCGTCGGGCTTCTTCCTGCTGGGATGTGATCAGACGTGGGATTGCGGCCTCTGGCGCGATGGACGAGAGATGGCGTGTGCGGTCTTCATAGGAAGAAGGCAGCAGCGACGTGCCGTCAACATACAGCGCATCGAACACGAATGGCGACAAGGGGATGGATTCCCGCATGGCTGCAACGTCTTTCATCCGTCCCAGCCGGCGCATCGTGATCTGGACGGGCTCGGGCCTGCCGTCTGGCCGCAGAGCGATCGCGTCACCGTCCAAGATCGCCTCCCGCACGGGGAGGCGCCGCGCCCACTCGACAAGCTCCGGCAGCCGTGCCGTGACATCTTGCAGTTGTCGCGTGAAGAGCCGCACGTCGTCGCCGCCCTTGTGGACCTGGATGCGCGCCCCGTCCAGCTTGTACTCGAAAGCTGGACAGGCCACACGCTCCAGCGCCGCCACGACATCCTCTGCGGTCGTGGCCAGCATCGGTGCCACGGGAACAAACAGGCGCAGCGAGTAGCGTGCGAGACCCACTGTTCCTTCCGTAAGCGCTGCCAGCGCCAGATCTCCTACATGGGGGGCGAACATAAAGGCCTGTCGGACATCGGCCGGAGGCAATTCCGAGGCGGCAGCAATCGCGTCGAGGAGGACGCCTTCGAGCGCTCCTTGTCTGAGCTCGCCGATGAGCAGTTCTGAAAGAAATCGTCGCTCGTCAGGGCGGGCGTGGCTGAAGAGCTTCGCCAACTCCGCGAGACGTCGTTCGGTAGAACCGGGACCGCGTTCGGCTGCCAGCCGATCGAATACCTTGTCGACGTCGCTCAATGTGAGTCGCTCGCCGGAAGGAGCCGAGGAGCTTCCCTCTTTCTCACCCACCCACCCAGGCGTGCTCAGAAGCACGCCTTTCCCGATAGCCTGTTGAATGAGATTCCATCCGATGCCGATCTTGCCCTGCGGCAATGAACCGCTGAGGTACAGCGCAGTTAGCACCGCCTCACGCCCGCGCGTCGCACGCAGGGTCTCGGCAAGAATGCGGATTTTTTCAGATTTCTTGGCGGTCGCGCGGACTTGCTCCACCGCACCCACCAGGCGAGCGAGCTCCATGCTTCATTATAAACAATCAACAAAGGCTGGAGGGATGTAACTTGGTAATGGTGAGAGGCTGCGGCCGGCGGGTTCAAGAAGAACTAATTTTGCACAGGGGCGCTTTCACTGGTATTTTTAGAGGCCGGAACCTCCGGCCCGATTATTAAGAGGGACCAAGCGATGTTAGGTATTCGCCGTCTCGTCCGATATATGAAATGCATCGTTTGTTCATTCCTCGTGATGATTGGCCTAACCACAGAGGTGAGTGCTTGGAATGACTTTGGTCATATGACCATTGGCGCGATAGCTTATGATCACCTTACACCTAAGGTCCGCACACATGTTGATGCTTTGCTAAGATTGAATCCTTCATACCAAGAATGGGTGGCAGGAATTGCCGAGCAGGATAAACGCAAGGTCGCCTTCATGAAAGCAGCCACTTGGCCGGACATGATCAAAATCGATGTGCGCTACATCAATGATGGGAATCTACCCAATGGCCCTGATGCAGGACGTAACATCGGTTATGACGACAAGCTCATGCACCGCTACTGGCATTTCATCGATAATCCATACTCATCCGATGGGACGGCTCTGCCCGCCCCAGATATTCCCAATGCTCAAACTCAAATCGTGACCTTTCGTGAAACATTACGAGACTCGGGTGCGTCGGAGGAATTAAGAAGCTATGATCTTGTTTGGCTCCTCCACCTTGTAGGTGATGTACATCAACCGCTGCATGCCATTACTCGCTTTAGTCAAAAGCAACCCAATGGTGACAAAGGAGGTAACGATGTCAGGGTGTGTACCACGGCAACAGACTGTGGAGGGAAATTACATCGCTTTTGGGATGACTTGTTGGGAACGAGCGAAGATTACAGGGCGGCGATGGCTCAGGCTAAGACTCTGGCGCCTGTTGAGCCTAAACTTGCCGCGATCTCTGACGAAGCCATCTGGGTTCAGGAAAGTTTCCGAGCGGCAAAGCAGGCCGCGTATGCCACACCCGTTGGTCCCGATGAAGGACCGTACAATCTGAACGAGACTTACAAGGCGGCGGCAAGAGAAGTGGCAGAGCGCCGAATAGCCCTGGCCGGCATTCGTCTGGCACATCTTCTCAATGAAGCGTTGAATTGATTCAACATGGCATCAAGCGGAAGTCTGATCGGCTATTCGACTTCCTGCAGCTTGATCAGATTCGTTCCTCCAGGCTTTCCAATGCTCGTGCCCGAGAGGATGACGATGCGCTCGCCGGTCTTGGCCAATCCTTCTGCCTTGAGCCGGCGTTCGGCTTCGTGCACGCGCTCATCGGTTTGAGCGATCTGCTGCATCGTATGGGGCTGCACGCCCCAATAGAGCGCCATCTGCCGGCGCACGGGTTCAAGCGGCGTAAAGGCGATGATGGGCGCTGCGGGGCGCTGCTTGGAGATTAAGCGGGCGGTGTTTCCAAGTTCACTGAAGGCCACAATCGCAGTGGCTGTCGTCGCCGCTGCGGCGGACGACGCGGCGGTGCAGATCGCTTCCGGAAGGGTCATATTGCCGAAGTCGCCCTGACGTTTTAGCACGATGCCTGGCTCGCACCCCTCCTCGGCCGCTCGAATGATGCGATCCATAACTTGGACCGTTTCCATCGGATGGGCGCCGATCGCCGTTTCAGCCGACAACATGACGGCGTCTGTGCCGTCGAAGACCGCATTGGCGACATCGGATGCTTCCGCTCGCGTCGGACGCAAATGCTGCGTCATGGACTCCAACATTTGGGTGGCCGTGATGACCAGCCGCCGGCACCGATTGGCCTCTGCGATGATGCGTTTCTGGAGCAGCGGAACCGCTTCGGGACCCATTTCGACACCGAGGTCGCCGCGTGCGATCATCACGCCGTCGGCCTCCTCCAAAATGGCCTCAAGACAGGTGATGGCCTCCTGCCGTTCCACTTTTGCGATGACTGGAATGCTGCCGCCGCATCCCGCGATGAGTGTCTTTGCTGCACGAACGTCGTCGGCCCCGCGGACAAACGACAGCGCAACATAATCGACTCCTTGCTCGACCCCGAATCGAATGTCTTCCCGGTCCTTGTCGGTCAGTGTCGGTGCGCTGACGCGCGTGCCGGGCAGATTGATGCCTTTGTGAGACGTGACCGTCCCTCCGACGACCACGTGGCAATCCAAATGGCCTCCACTGATCTGTTCAACGGCCAGCTCGATGAGGCCGTCATTGATGAGGATCCGGGCGCCAGGCCTCACGTCCCTGGCCAGGTGCGGATAGGTGACGGGAATTTCCTGAATGCTGGAAGACGAAAGCGATTGATGGCCAAGTTGTCCGCCGGATCGCGCCAGCCCTGTCTGCAACCGCACGGGCTGGTGTTCACGCAGTACGATCCCTCCATCGGCGACCTCGCCGACACGGATCCTCGGTCCTTGGACATCTTGAATGATCGCGACGGGAGCCCGACAGTGGTCTGCCGCTTCGCGAATGGTCTTAATGGCAGCGGCATGCGACGCGTGTGTGCCGTGGGAAAAGTTCAGGCGGGCGGCATTCATGCCTTGTTCGATCAACCGGATCACTGTGTCCAGATGATCGCTGGCGGGCCCGATCGTACAGACGATTTTTGCTTTACGCATCTGAGTTCCTCAGGTATTGACAAGAGAAGCACAGAGGTCCAAAAGATGCTACACGAACCTTCCATTCTCGCCGGAGGAGACCGCAGCCGGCGCATTAGTGAGGGAGCATGCAGATTACCACAAATCAACTCGATTTCGTGACGATTGAAGGACTTTTGGCCTATGCGAAAGACTTCGCGGGGCGTCCTCCCGCCGCCGATGTGAAACCACCCGCTCCGCCGCCTTCAACGGAAGACCGGATCACATTGGCGCACGCGGCCATGGACCGTCTCCGGCGTTTTGTGCAGGAGGCGCAAAGCGGATTTACAGGTGCCGCGGCCTACCGCGCGGCGCGCCGCGCAGTCCTCGAAGAAGCCTGCGGCGGCGATGAACTCGTCTTCTACGCCGCCTGGAACCGCTTGGTGGCGGAAGGGGCGATGCAACCTCTGTTGCGTGCGCCGATCGGATCCGTACTCAAGCCTGCTCACCGCCGGCCGGTCGCGATCGTGCCGCGCGTCCAGCTCACGCCTCAACTCGCGGAGGGGCGCATCGTGCTCGATCTGGGCGACGACCGCTTCTGGCTGCTGCCTCGCGATCTGGCGGACCGGACGCTCCTCTTCACGATGCGGCATGGCATCTCTCGTGTGGAGAGCAAGACGCATCGCGTGGGCCAACGTTTGTCCAATCAGCTCGACGAGGAGCGTGGCGTCCCACGAGCCGATGCCGTGGGGTCTGCGCTGGCTCGTATGGTAGGGGTCGTCGGACAACAGCTCGACTTTCTGCATCTGACAAATTATCTCGACCCGCGCCGGTTCCTTCATTTCATCAGCCACAGTCCGAATACCCGTCAGCTCTATCAACGGGTCGTCCGTGCGCTCAGTCCGGCGTCCGATTCGCATCCGGAGCCCATGTTCGAGCATGCCCTCGAATCGTCGGATTTTGGATGGATCACCGGCGTCGCAAAAACCGCGGAGACTGAAGCGCTTGCCAAGGCCTTCGGCGTGGAGGTCTCGACCGCGAAGCGGCTCATCAAAGATCCCTTGTACTGCTATCCGGGGGGCAACTCCTTCTTCGACCTCTACGTCGACGTTATCGACGGCCTGCATGGGTTGGGGGAAGCCCATCGCGGCCAGGTGGCCTGCTTGTATACGCATAGCTCGACGCTCCGCGCGTTGATGATTTATTTGGATGCTCGTCCCTTTCACGAAGCGTTCACGGAATTCAGCGACTACAAGGAGAGCCAGGACAACGTCGTGCTTTTGACGTATGAACAGGGCCGGTTATCCGGGTATTCCACCGCCGTCGGCCTCTCGGAGCGCGAGCGGGCGGCGCGTGAAAATTGGGTGTCACTCGAGCGCGTGAGAAAAGACAGCGTGACGCTGAAGCCTCGGCAGGTCAAACGCATCGTGGCGCTCGTATCCGGCGGAGATTTCGCCGGCGCCGGCGCGGCCCTGAAAGAAATCCGGGTCGCCGGACAACGTTATGGACTCAAAGTGCATTTCGTTCGGCACGGATTCCTGGGGCTCGCGAACAACTGGATCGAGACGGTGACCGAGGAAGACACGCGCGGCATGAGCAGTCATGCGAGCAGTCCGATTGGCAGCAGCCGGTTCGAGGATTTCAAGGAAGAGGGTGTGCAGCAGGCGGCGATGCGAAATCTTCAACCGTATCTCGACGACGCGGCGGTCATCATTCTGGGTGGCGACGGCAGCTTGCGGGGCGCGAGGGCGGTCTATGAAGGGTTCGGTGTCCAAGTCGTCGGCCTTCCCGGCACCATCGACAACAACATCGAAGGCACGATCTCGTTGGGCTACCATTCGGCCGTTGCGCTGGCCGATCAGTCGATCGAGTCGCTGAAGGCGACCAGTGCGGCCATGGGAAGCATTTTCTTCGTCGAAGTCATGGGCGCCGGTTCTGGCCATCTCGCTCTCGGCTGCGCGTATCAGGCGCGGGCAGAAGGCTTGTTGGTGAATGAGCATCCGGATCCGGATGCCTATATCGACGACATCATCCTCGGCACCTTGAAGCGGACGTTGGGCGTGCCGAACAAGAGCCATTTGTTCGTGGTGGCGGAACGGACACCGCACCGACATCACCGTGAAGGGGGGGTGCACGGCTTGGTGGACTATGTGGCCGGCGTCATTGCGCAATGGCCTCAGCGGCAGGGCCGCGACAATAAATATCCGCTCACGCTCGCGACCAAGGCGACGATACTCGGGCACACACTCAGGGGGGCAAAACCTGTTCCTGAAGACAAGGCGATCGCCCAGCATCTGGCCTACGAAACCGTGCAACGGTTGGTCGAGCGTCCGGAGGAGGTCGTGGGCTGTATGATGGCCTATCGTGAGCGCGGAACTATTGAAGCCATTCCGCTTCACGCGGTGGCACCGAAGCAGTTCGATTGGGACCTGTTTGCCAGAATGCATGGGAACGCCTCTTAATCAGGCGGGCGTGACAGGACAAGGTCGTGTCAGCGGGTTGTTCGCGTGTTGAGGGGAATCTCCAGGGCGAGCTCAGCGGCAGACGGATCTGGATTCGCGACGTAAGTGGCCTGTTCTGCCGTGATTGATGAAAGTTCCGCCACCTGACCGCTTGATCCGCGGCCGGTCATGACCGCTTCCTGGCGTGTGATGGGACCGAAGGGGACTCTCGAGAGACGAACGATCAATCGGTCCGATGCTCCCGGCACGGTCATCTGTTGGCGCTGCCCCACGGCGGTTTTCAATGAAATGTGACCGGTCTCTTTGGCAGGAAACAGGAGCTCGGGCAACGAGTCGCCGGCTCTCCTCCATATCTGAACATACGCGTCCTGATTACTTTCGAATTTCAATGTGACCGTCCCGGCGTCAGTTGCGGCCATCGCCACATCCACTTCGCGCTCCTGTCCGTTGCTCTCGCGAATGACGAAGCTATACCGGAGGGCCAGTGGCCTCACCACCGACGGCCTCTCGGGCGTTGTTCGCCCCAGAGCAAATCGATCGGTCTTCTGGGCCGACTTCGCTTCTTTTTCTTGAGCCCTGACGCCAACCTCGGAGGCTGGGATCTGCCCATAAAACAGTGCCCGCGCGGATGAGCCGGTCGCGGCTCCCTCACCACCCTGCGCCTGGATGTGGACATCCAACCCTGAGGCAGGGGCAGAGGCCGTCGGGCGGTGATCTGCTGAAGAAGCCGGCTCTTCTGTGGACTTGGCGAGCTTCTGCGATTCCTTCTGCCGAGGCGGCTCTCGCTTCTCGCCTTTCTCCACACCTGAGCGAGATTCCTCCGGGGGCCGGGACACGTCTGTTCGTTCTCGAGTGTTCAAGGACTTGGTCAGGGCATCTTTGGGCGCCGAGTCAGCCGGCGGAGCAGCCTTCGATCGTTTAGCCTCCAGGTCTTCGGGCGGCGCTTGTATCGGAGGAGTCGACTGCGGCGCTGTCGATTCATGCGGTGGCCTTCCTTCATTAAGGGCTGCGCTTTCGGAGGCTTGGCGCAAGCTCTGCTGATAGACGTTGAGACCCAGGATGACCGCAAACACGCCCACGACAGCCCCGCCGACCCAAGCAAGGCCGGGCCGGCTCGCGAAGCGATCCAGCCAAGATCGCCAACCGCGCGCCCCGGGAGGCTGAGCCAAGGCGTGAAGCAATTTCCGGCGAACGGCCGGATCGGCCAGCAGGCTTTTCAGCGCCTGTTCATCGGCGAGGGCATTGAAGAGTTGCTGGTCGTGGAGCGCGGCGGCATAGAGTTGTTCACGTTCTTCAGCCGTGAGCGTATCGGCGGAAAATCCGCCCAACAGCTTTTCCAGTTCGTGCTCAGCCATGCGTTATTCCCAACTGCCGCCCATAAGCGCCATTAGCTGCTTCCGGCACCGCAGATCCCAGGTGTAGATGGTATTGATGGACGTCTGTCCCATCAGCGTTTGAATTTGGGGAAAGCTCTTTCCTTCCAGTTTCCATCGGAACAGCTCCCGACACCGCACGCCGAGTTGTGCCAAGGCGGCCATCAGCCGCTCCACGCGCTGCCTCTGATCGAGCTGCGTCTCGGGCGAGGCGTCAGGCGCGGCACGGGAGAGATCGTCGACCGATTCCTGATTATACTCACCGCGGCGAAGCGCCTTGCGGTGGGCGTCGAGCATCTTGTATCGAAGCACTTGAAAGGCGAGTGGAACCAGGTCAGTGAGATCGGTTACATGGGCGTATTTTTCGTGAAGCAGAGACAGGACCTCCTGCGTCACGTCCTCCGCTTGTTCCTTCGATGTCCGTGATGTCGCAAACCCCAGGATCCTTTCACGGAGGGACGCGAGGATGGAGTCACGATCCATGGCCTACCTGTCAAAAGGGCGCCACCTTGCTGGTTGCGCTCTCGGGCGAATCCGCAACTTGTCCTCTACGGTGACTGCGGCCGTTTCTCCAGCAGGGTCTCAAAGGACTTGAACGCGACGCCAAGCGATGTGCACACCGCATACTGCCGGTCGAACCGATTGGTGGTGCGGATGAGTTGGCCAAGCGTACGGAACGCCAGACGTCCCCAGGCAGCCACATGCATGACCGACAACGGATAGTCGGTCCCGAAGAGCAGGCGATGGTGGATCTCGGGATGGCGGCGCAGATGAAGCAGCATGCGAAAACGGTTGGGCAACGTCAGCGCCGAGATATCGGCGTAAAAATTCGGATATCGCTTCGAAAAATCCAACAGCACGGGAAGAAACCGCTCGTAGAGCATCAACCCGTAACTACAGGCATGAGCGGCGATCACCGTCACGCCTTCGTCCAGCGCGATCTCGAGCCGAGTCGGATCTCCCACGGATTGATCCTTGCCAATCAGGCTGAACTCATATCCTACGTGACTCAAAAACGGCAAGCGGCGTTCCGCGAGCGCGCGGTAAAACCGCCTGTATTTGGCATCGGCAGGGTTGAACTGTTGCGCATTCGGCAATACTTTGACCAGCACCGCGCCCGCATCAGCGCAGCGATGAACTTCGTCCACCGCATCGCTCCGTTGGGGGTTGATGGAGACGCCCGGGAGGAAGTCGTCCGGATGTGCTCTCGCGGTGGCGAGCACATACTCGTTGCTGATCAGGAAATGGGTCTCTTCCTTGGCAAGCTGGCCGCTGTGATCGTAGACGCCGTCCATGCCGAGGAGGACGGCTTGTCGCACGTGTTTGGACGCACGCAGTTCCGTGAGCAGGTCGTCCACATATTTCTGGTTGGCTTGGCGCGGATTGTGAGGCGACAGCCCGTGCTTCCACAGCAGAAACCGAAAGAGGGGACTCTTGAGCATGTGCGGCGAAATATAGCAGCCGTTCTGGCCCTCCGGCAGCGCCGCGAGATGCACATGGCAATCAATCAGGGATCGTTCGACCATACAGGGAGAATCTCACATCTCAGCTTCCAAATCTTAGCGCGCTCGGATCACATTCGGATCGGATTGAAAATAGAGATCATGGCTGTGCGCCCAGCCGTTCCATCGCAATGCGCTTCAGGGCCCGCAGGTCCATCTTGCCGGTTCCGAGGACCGGCAAGGCGTCGACTTTGACGAAATTGCCGCGGGGGGGCATGAACAAATTCGGGAGCCCGTTCGAGGACAGCTGGCCAAGAATTTCCGGAATGCGCGCGTCGTCTATCGTGTGCAGGACCGCGAGTTGTTCGCCCTTGCGGTCGTCGGGAATGCCGGTCACCGCAAACACCTGCGTTTCGCTTTGAACAGTCTGGTGCAGCGCTTCTTCCACCTTGCCATGCGGCACCATTTCTCCGCCGATTTTCGAAAAACGCGAGAGACGATCCGTGATCGTCAAGAAGCCGTCGTCGTCGAGCGTGGCGATGTCGCCGGTGATGTACCAGCCATCACGCATCACGCTTGACGTCAAGTCTTCACGTCCCAGATAGCCGGTCATCACGTTGGGGCCTCGGACGAGCAGCATGCCCGGAGTTCCGGGTGGCAGAGGCGTAAAACTGTCAGGATCGACGATTCTAACCGAGATGCCAGGCAGGGGCTGACCGACCGTTCCTCGCCGTGACGCCGGTTGATAATAGCCTGCGGCTCGAAAGTCCGGGCAATTGACGGCGATGACGGGCGCACATTCGGTCACCCCGTAGCCTTCAATCGGTTCGATGCCGAATCGATCTTTGAACGCCTCATAGAGCCGTAAGGGCAACTTCTCAGCGCCGGTGAGGACGACCCGCAAGGAGCTAAATTGTTCCGGCGTGCACCGCCGGAGATACAGCTGTAAAAAGGTCGGCGTCGTGACGAGAAACGTGACCCTCTGCCGGCGGATCAACTCTCCGATCGCGGCCACGTCGATCGGCGACGGATGGAACACCAGGGCGGCGTTGTTGAACATGACGAACCAAAACACCAGATAGCCGAACGAGTGAAAGAACGGCAGGATGCCGAGCACCCGTTCCTGGTGGTACAGATGCAACACCTGGGTGGCGCCCTGCGCGTTTGCATCTACGCTGTAATGAGAGAGCATCACGCCTTTTGGCTCTCCGGTGCTGCCGCTGCTGAAGATAATGGTGGCGAGTGCGTCGACGGACAGGGGAGTGTCTTGGCCGCACGCCTTTTCAATCACTCGCATCGGAGTAAGGAAGCCGAGCAAGGCCGCGAGCCATTTGTCCCTTCGACTGATGGTTTCCGCCAGGTCTTCTATCCAGATGATGGCCGGCCCAGCCGGCAATTCCAGCTTGGCTTTCTCGACAAAGGCACGGCTCGTGACCACGGTCCGCAAACCCGCCTGCCGGACCGCGGCTTCCAGACCGATGCGGCCGACCGTATAGTTGAGGTTCACGCTGGTTTTTCCGCAGAGCGGCGCCGCAACATTTGCAAGGGCGCCAGCGACACTGGGAGGAAGCAGAATGCCGACATGACGTTGGCCCTGCCACGAGGCACGTAACGCTTTGGCCAGGGCAATTGATCCGATCAGCGCCTGCGCCGCGGATACATGGTGCCGACGGTGATCCGCCATGACGAAGCGAAACGGGCGGCGTCTCATCGTACGGATGAATTCCCGATGTAACGGATGACGATCCGGCTTGCGCAAAGCCCAAGCCTCTTCCCCCAGCGCTCGAATGGCGTTGCGAAGCTCATATGCCGGCGTGAGAGGCGGCAGCGGCGGACCGAACGAGACCGTCACGGGGTAGGGCACGCGTTCCGGAAATTTCCAGACGAATCGGCCACGTTCAAAGCTGAAGACGCTGCCCCACACGCGGTCAAGGTGAACCGGGATAATCGGTGCCGACCGGCCTTTCATGATGCGTTCGAACCCCCGACGGAACGGCAGCATCGTCCCCGTCCTTGTGATTTGACCCTCGGGGAAAATGCAGACAAGGTCCCCACTGTCGAGGGCGGCACCCGCCTCACGCAGGGCACGCAAGACCATGCGCAGGCCGCCGTAGGAAGAAATGGGAATGACGCCGAAGAGCTTCATCAACGGCTTGAACAGCGCTTGTTCCGCATATTGGGCGTCCACGACGAACCGGACGTGCCGGTCGAGACTGGCGATCAACAGCAGGCCGTCGATGAACGACACATGATTGGGCACGAGCAGCGCTCCGCCGGCCTTTGGCACATGTTCGTGGCCCACGATCCGCAGGCGGTAGAGGCTGTTCGTCAGGATGACAAGCACTGCCCGCAGCAACGCTTCCGGTAATAACCGCAGTGCCCAGGCAGTACCGAGGACGGTGAACGCCGCGGTGGCCGTAAAGATGCCTGTCGTGGGTACCCCCGTGCTCGCGAGCGCCCCGGCGCCGAGTGATCCCAACAGAATGCCTGTGAACACACACGTGTTCTCGAATGCGATCACCGATCCTCGCCGATCGT
Organism: Nitrospira sp.; assembly: GCA_025935475.1. Lineage (GTDB taxonomy): Bacteria > Nitrospirota > Nitrospiria > Nitrospirales > Nitrospiraceae > Nitrospira_C. The sequence continues at coordinate 17,101 of JAICVE010000011.1, forward strand.
GCGGGGCTCGCCATTGGATTAACGCATTGAGCGGGACGAAGATCAGGGCGCTAGACGTGCCAAGGAAGACCATGAGCGCCAATGTCGCCATGAAGCCGGGAGCGGTGAGGCCGAGGACAGCCAGCATCGCGGCGACGCCTGCTGCGCCAAGTGGAATCAGACCGTATTCGACCCGCGCCTTCGACAGACGCCCAACCCATCGCGCGCCAACGCCGATTCCGATCGACAGCATCATGAGCGGGAGACCGGATTGCCAGTCGGACACCAACAGCACCGCTTTCGCGTAGACCAGGATGTTTTGGGCGAAGAGACTAGCGATCGTCCAGAAAAAGACGGCGCCACAAATAGCCAGTCGCAACATGCGGTCGCGGGCGATGGCGGACCAGGCGCCCCGCAGGGTATTCATCACTCCGCCTTCGGCACGTGCCGGCGGAACGGAC
>JAICVE010000041.1 GCA_025935475.1 Nitrospira sp.
CTTCTATGGACTCATCCCGAGCAATCCGCGCGTGACCTTCGAGGCTCGAGAGGTCATCGCCCGTCTGGTGGACGGAAGCCAGTTCCATGAGTTCAAGGCCCGCTATGGACGGACTCTGACATGCGGCTTCGCTCGCTGGACGGGCCACGACGTGGGCATTCTCGCCAACAATGGTGTGCTCCTCTCAGAGGCCGCGTTGAAAGGCGCGCATTTCGTGCAGCTCTGTGCTCAGCGGCGACTGCCGCTGATCTTTCTTCAGAACATCACCGGTTTCATGGTGGGCAAGGACTATGAAGCACGGGGAATCATCAAGGACGGCGCCAAGATGGTCCAGGCCGTGGCGACCGCCGATGTCCCGAAATTCACAGTCATCATTGGCGCCTCTCACGGAGCCGGCAACTATGCGATGTGCGGACGGGCCTATGGTCCGCGCTTCCTCTTCCTCTGGCCCCACGCACGCACATCGGTGATGGGAGCGCAACAGGCCGCCCAGGTACTGGTCACCGTGAAACAACAGCAGCGGGCACGCGAATACGCGTCGGTCTCCGCAGATGAGCAACGGCGAATCATGGATTCGACGATCGCCCAGTACGAGCGGGAAGGCAGTGCACTATTCGGCACGGCCCGGCTCTGGGACGACGGCATTATCAATCCCATAGACACCCGCTCGGTCCTCGGATTGTGTTTGGACATTGCGATGACAATGCCGGTGCGCCGGTCTCATCCTCCGGTGTTTCGCATGTGAGGGAGAACTAGGGTATCCGATGTCGATTCTTGTTGAATTGGAGAAGGGTCTTGCGCGCGTGACGTTGAACCGGCCGGACCGGCGCAACGCGTTCGATGCCGCAATGGTGGAAGAGATTCGCCGGGTCTTCGTCACATTGGGACAGGATCGCTCGGTGCGCGTCATTGTCCTAGCCAGTGCCGGCGAAGCGTTTTGCGCAGGGGCCGATCTCCGCTGGATGGGTCCGGACCGAACGGTGTCCGCGTTGGAAGCCAGACAGGATGCCGAGCGCTTACTGACGATGTTCCAAACCATCGATGAATGTCCCTGTCCCGTCATTGTGCGTATTCAGGGAGCCGCACATGGTGGAGGGGTCGGATTGATCGCCGTTTCGGATATTGCTGTGGCCGCAACAGAGGCCACATTTGCGTTCAGCGAAGTCCGTTTGGGCTTTGTTGCGGGCGTGATCAGTCCATTCGTTCTTCGGAAGGTCGGAGAATCGTTCGCTCGGCGGTTCTGTCTCACCGGGGAGCCATTTTCGACGGTAACTGCTCGTGAGGCCGGTCTCATCCACGAGGTGGTCGAATTGGCCGGCCTTGATGCCCAGATCACCGCCTTGACGGAACAAATCATTCGAGCGGCGCCGCAGGCGGCGCGAGACACAAAGGCTCTTTTGCGTCGGGTCGGGTGTGTGTCGGCGGAAGAAGTCTGGGAGATCTGCCTCGGTGCGAACATCCGAGCGCGACTCTCCACGGAAGCGCAGGAAGGATTTCGCGCCTTCCGCGAACGCCGGGAACCAGTTTGGCCCACCCCGGACGGCAACGAGTAAAGGACTATTGTATGGTGTTGTCGCACCGGCAGGAACCACACGTCCCACCTCCCATCCGGATCACCGAAGTCGGTCCCAGGGACGGACTACAGAATGAACCAGGCATTGTCTCGACCGAGACCAAGATTGCGTTCGTAAACGCCTTGTCGCAGTGCGGTGTGGCGGAGATCGAGGTGGGATCGTTCGTTTCACCGAGCGCCATTCCGCAACTGGCGGACTCGGACGAAGTGTTCCAACGGATCGAGCGGCGGCCCGGCGTGATCTATTCGGCGTTGGTGCCGAACGAACGGGGGTTGGAACGAGCAAGGGCGGCCGCGGTCGACAAGATCGCCGTCTTCACGGCCACCTCCGACACGTTCAACCAACGAAACATTCATTGCACGGTGCGCGAGTCGATCGGGCGCTTCAGGCCCGTCGTGTCGCAGGCGAGACAGACTGGCATGGCTGTACGGGGCTATGTTTCCACGGCAACTCATTGTCCGTTCGAAGGCCCGATTCCGCCGTCACGCGTGGCACAGGTGATGCGGGATCTGCTCGACCTTGGCCTTGAAGACATCTCTCTGGGCGACACGATCGGAAGGGCCACACCGTCGGACATCAGAAGATTGTTGGATGAAGTCACGCCGCACATCGGCCATGCAAGGGTATCGCTTCATTTCCACGATACGTACGGGATGGCGGTCGCCAATGTGCTGACTGCCTGGACGGAATATGGGATCGGCTCGTTCGATACGTCCGCCGGGGGACTCGGCGGCTGTCCTTACGCTCCGGGAGCCTCCGGCAACGTCGCGACGGAAGATGTCGTCTACGCGTTGAGAGCTTCCGGCGCTTTCGTCGAGGTGGATGAACGGCTTGTCGTGAACGCGGCACAACAGGTGGGAGCCGCGCTGAACCGCCCGCTGACTTCCCGACTGTCGAGCGTATATCACCGTCATACAACGTATGAGGCCGTTCGGTGACAAGTACTGTCGTCACGACTACCAAGAGCACGGAACGGTCCGTCACTCTTGCGGAACAAGTGAGGTCAGGGAACGTCCGCGCCGTCTCCCGCCTCATCACGTTGTTGGAGAGTCAGGATCCGGATGGTATCGAGGGGCTGCGCCTACTGGCTTCGGACACACGTCCGCGCATCGTCATCGGAGTGACCGGCTATCCGGGGGCGGGGAAGAGCACCCTGATCAATGCACTCCTATGCGCCTATCGACGGCAGGAGAGCAAGGTGGCCGTCCTGGCTGTCGATGTCAGCAGCGCGATGACCGGCGGGGCGTTGCTGGGAGACCGCATCAGAATGCAAGAGCATGCTCTCGATTCCGGCGTCTACATCAGAAGCATGGCCACGCGCGGCAATCACGGCGGCCTCGCACGTACCACAGACGCCGCAAAGCTCGTGTTGGAAGCTGCGGGCTATGACGTAGTGCTCATCGAGACGGTCGGAGTGGGGCAGAACGAGGCGGACATCATGAATATCTCTCCCACGGTGCTTGCAGTGGTCGCGCCTGGCCTCGGGGATGAAGTTCAGGCGATGAAGGCGGGTCTCCTGGAACTCGCGCACATTATCGTGGTGAATAAAGCGGACCATCCAGATGCCGACCGCACAGTACGGGACCTGCGTGAATGGTGCGCTACGGTCATCGCCACGGTGGCTACGACCGGAGAAGGGTTGTCGGAGCTGCTCGCTGCGATCGCCGCACATCAACGAACGCGCGGCATGGCGAACGCTCATCAGCGATTCGAATAGTAGCCGGCACATCACGGCGGTGCAGGATGGAGGACACCATGACCCATCAACTGCTCACCATCTCTCACCAAATCGCTCGCATCACGCTGCACAATCCACCGGCGAACAGCATCACCGGTCCGGTGCTCAAGGAGCTCGAACAGGTACTGAGCGAAGTCGAGCAGGACGACTACGTGCGAGCAGTCATCATCACGGGCTCAGGGCGGTTTTTCTGCGCCGGGGCGGATATTCACGAATTAACCCGTTTGACCACCAGTCATGCGGGAACCGTCTTCGCCCTGCAGGGCCAAGCGCTGTTCAATCATATCGAACGGTGTGACAAGCCGGTGTTGGCTGCCATCAACGGCATCTGCGTCGGTGGCGGCCTTGAACTGGCATTGGCCTGCCACATGAGGATTGCTGCGAGCGGAGTGTCACTAGGTTTGCCGGAGATCAAGCTGAGCCTCATACCCGGATTTGGTGGCACCCAACGTTTGTCGAGGATCGTGGGAGCATCCAAGGCGGCGGAAATGATTCTGACGGGAGAGAGTGTCACGGCAGAAGACGCACTCAAGATCGGCCTGGTAAGCCGGGTCGTTGGCAGCCATGAATTGATGACGCACGCGGAGGCCATCGTTGGAATGATCGCCGCACGAGAAACGTCTGCAGTCCAGGCCGTGTTGCATGCCATACGGGGAGGGCTCGACATTCCACTCTCCGAAGGCCTTGCGAGAGAAGCCGAATTATTCGGTCACCTGTGTGCCACGCCTGAGAAACGCAAGGCACTTCAAGCTTTTATCGAGAAGCGCCAGGCGAAAATGTCGGGAACTCACTCGTAAGTGGTTCGTGTCACGACAGGTGCGGTGGAGGTATCCGAATGCTTGCGGAGCGCCTCGCTCGATATTGCCACTCGTTGACCTTTAAGGATCTCCCTGAGACCGTCGTCCATGAGGTCAAACGGCGGGTCCTCGACAGCTTAGGCTGCGCGCTGGGTGCCTGGAATGCACCGCCTTGCCGCTTCGCCCGTCAACTTGCACAACGAGTCACGATCGTGAGAGGTGCGACCCTCTGGGGAACCGGGCACAAAACCCTTCCAGAACTTGCCACGTTTGCCAATGGAGGGCTGGTGAGGTATTTCGATTTCAACGATACCTACCTGGCCAAGGAACCAGCCCATCCTTCCGACAACATCCCTGCCGTCCTCGCCGTCGCCGAATCGACGGGGGCATCAGGAAAACGCGTCATTCAAGCGATCGCGCTCGCCTATGAGGTGCAGTGTCGATTGTGCGATGCCGCGGCGTTGCGCCCTCGCGGGTGGGATCATGTGACCTACGGTCCGTTTTCTTCAGCCCTAGCGGCGGCGAACATCTTGAAGCTCTCGGAAACCAAGACCCGGCATGCCGTCAATCTCGCCGGGGTGGCTAATGTCGCCCTGCGACAGACTCGAGTCGGGGATCTGTCGATGTGGAAGGCGTGCGCCTTCTCGAACGCGGCCCGTAACGGAGTGTTCGCTGCGATTTTGTCGCAGCTGGGGATGACGGGCCCCGCTCCGATTTTTGAGGGCGAAAAAGGCTTTATGAAACTGGTCTCCGGACCACTCGAGGTTGCACCATTTGGCAGTGAATTTGATCAGGTTCACAAGATGGGGGGGAGCCAGGCGCCGGGGTTCAAGATTCTGGAGACATATATCAAACACTATCCGGTAGAGTATCACGCACAGACAGCTGTGGAAGCGGCATTGGAGCTTCGAGCCAAAGTAATACAATCCGAGGGGGCTGGCGCCATTCAGCACCTCTCCGAGATCGAGATCGGAAGCTATGAGGTGGCCATCGAAATCATTGGACGCGAGCCGGAAAAATGGCAGCCGACGACGAGGGAAACCGCCGATCACAGTTTTCCCTATTGCGTCGCCGTTGCCTTGTTGGACGGACAGGTCACCCTGCAGTCGTTCGGTCCACAGCGTCTACGAGACTCAGCGGTGCGTGAATTGATGAAGAAGGTCCGGGTGGTGCGCGACGCCGACTTCGTGGACCGCTATCCCGCAGCCATGCCGACCCGTATCACCGTGAGAACCCGAGAGGGCAAGACCTACACGAAACAGAAAGACCTGCCGTTGGGCCATCCCGGCAATCCAATGTCGGACCAGGATCTTGAAGGCAAATTCCGGCGGTTGGCGGCTCGGCGGCTGGGCCGCGCCCGCACGGAGGATCTGATCCGGCTCGTGTGGAGGCTGGAGCAGATGAAAAATATCGGCACGCTGATGCCACTGCTAAGGTGAGCGCATGAACACGATGAAACCTGGCCACCCGACGAATGCCTCTCGCTTGCGAGAACTGCTGTACACGCGGACGATCAGCATTCCGGGAGCCTTCAATGCGCTGATCGCCATGCAGATCGAGCGGGCCGGCTATGAGGCGGTCTATGTTTCAGGGGCAGCCTTGTCCGCCTGCCGCGGAGTCCCGGACATCGGACTCCTGACACTGGCCGACGTGGCAGATGAGGCGGGCAGAATTGCGCGATCTGTTTCCATCCCCACGATCGTTGATGCAGACACAGGATACGGCGGTCCTTCGGTTGTGTGTGAGGCGGTGAGAGCATTCGAAGAGGCCGGCCTCGCAGGCATGCAAATCGAGGATCAAGAGCCAGCCAAAAAGTGCGGCCATCTTCCGGGGAAACGGCTCATACCAGTCGGTGAAATGGCCTCGAAGATTGAGGCCGCGGTGCGAGCGAAGACAGACCGTGCGTTCATGATTATCGCCCGTACGGACGCACGCGCGGTGGAGGGAATTGAGGGCGCTGTCGCACGGGCCATTGCCTATGCTGAAGCCGGAGCGGACGCGCTTTTTCCCGAGGCCTTGGGGTCGGCCGACGAATTTGAACGTTTTGCACGGGCCATACGGGGGGCAGGCGTCACGGTGCCGTTGGTGGCCAACATGACCGAGTTCGGAAAAACTCCGCTATTGAGCTGCGCTGAATTTGCGTCCCTGGGCTATCGCGGCGTGCTCTTCCCCGTCACAGCCTTACGGACGGCATTGCGGGCCATCGAAGCGCTCCTCGCGGAATTGAAGCTCTTCGGCACGCAGCGGGATTGGCTGCATCACATGATGACGCGGAAAGAACTGTACAGACTGCTCCGTTATCCAGAATCTCTCGACTCACAAGCGGAGGATGTATGGGTACAGCAATGAGCGAATCTTCCACACTCGATACAAGGCATCACTCCTATAGTCCTGGCCTCGAAGGCGTGATCGCCGGAGAATCGGCGCTGTGCCTCGTGGACGAGGGGGAAGCCGGCCTCCTTTATCGCGGCTATGGAATCGCCGATTTGGCCGACCACAGCACCTTTGAAGAGGTGGCGTATCTTCTCCTCTTTGGCCATCTTCCGACTCCTCAGGAGATGAAGGCCTTCGCAGTGCAAATGACGGAACAATCATTGTTGCCTCGTCCAGTCGAGGCGTTTCTTGACGTCGTCCCAAAAGGCTCGCATCCGATGGATGTGCTGAGAACCGGCATGTCGATCCTCGGGATGACCGATCCGGAGGCGGGCGACAACTCCGCGGAAGCGAAAGTCCGTAAATCCGTTCGTTTGCTGGCGCAGATCCCCTTATTCATTTCAGCGGCGGATCGATTCGACCGTGGAGATCCGCTGCGTCCTCGACACTCTGATCTCAGCTTCGCCGAAAACCTGCTCTATCTGTTGACAGGCCAGAAGGGGGACGATCGGGCGAAGGCCATGGCTCGTGTCCTCGACGTGTCTCTCATCCTGTATGCCGAGCATGAATTCAATGCCTCTACGTTCTCGGCCCGCGTGACAGCTTCGACCATGACGGATCTCCACTCGGCGATTACGTCGGCGATCGGTACGCTCAAGGGACCGCTGCATGGAGGGGCCAACGAAGCCGTGGCGCAGATGTTTCTTGAAATCGGGAGCCCTGCAAAGGCTGAGCGATGGGTGCGAGAGTCGCTCGCGAGCAAGCGCCGGATCATGGGCTTCGGTCACCGGGTCCTCAAGAACGGGGATGCACGCTCCGCCATCATCCAGCGTCATGCGGCAACCTTGAGCCAAATCTGCGGCGACCATCGCTGGTACGAGATTGCCACCACGGTGGAGCAGGCGATGCGGGATGCCAAGGGTATGTACCCCAACCTGGATTTCTATACGGCAGCGGCCTATCTCTTAATGGGGATTCCGCGCACGCTGTACACCCCGCTGTTTGTCTGTTCGCGGATTACCGGCTGGTGCGCACATGTCATCGAACAGCAGAGCCACAACCGGCTCATGAGGCCGCGTGCGTTGTACACAGGACCCTCCAAGAGGGCGTATGTCCCGCTTGATCGCCGTACCTGACCATATCGCGCAGGCGAGGAGAATCGAAGGATGCACCCCGCCCTTGCCGTGGGCTTCCTTTGCCGATTTCTTCACCTCACGCGTCTATGATCGCACGTTGATTCACCGACCGTTTTTGACCTATTGCGATGACGACACTTCTTCTCAGTACACCTATACCTATGCGCAGTTCGGTACGGTCGTCCAAGAGGCGGCCGCGTTCCTCCATCATGTCGGCCTCCGGCGAGGGGACCGCTTGGCGACGGTGCTGTTCAACCATGACGTGACCGTCATCCTGTATTTTGCCGCCTGGCTGTCAGGATGCACCGTCGTTCCGATCAACGTGGAAGAAGCCCAGGAGAAGAAGCGCTTTATTCTAGAACATTCGGAGGCCGCCGCCGTCTGTTGCTGGCACAGTGATGTGGAGGAACTGAAGGAGCTTCAGCGCGACCTTCCCTCGCTGGGACAGGTGATTGCGGTCAGTAAGGAAGGCCTGCTCAACACGAGCGAGTCCGGTGGCAAAAAGGTGCAATCCCCTTCGTTCGCCTCCGGGTCGTTATCGCGCGTTGGCTCATTGGACGACGAAGCCCTTATCGTCTATACGTCTGGGACGACCGGCCCGCCCAAAGGAGTCGTGCTGACGGTCGCCAATCTTCTGACCGACGCAGACGCGATCGCCGACTGGCACGGCTTCGGAGTCAACGACCGTCTGATGTGCGTACTTCCCATTCATCATGTGAATGGAACAGTGGTGACGCTGATCACGCCGTTCTACTTCAAGGGAAGTGTGGTGCTCAATCGCAAGTTCAAAAGCGCCACGTTCTGGCGAAGATTACAGGACGAACGCATCACCTGCGTGAGCGTCGTTCCCACACTGCTGGAGTTTCTCCTGGACACAAACGACGACATAACGGCGTATCATTTGCAGGACTTCGCTGGCCTCATCTGCGGCGCCGGACCTCTGCTCAAAGACACGGCGGCACGATTTGAGGACAGGTTCCATTTTCCGATCCGCCATGGCTATGGCTTGTCGGAAACGACCTGTTATTCTTGTTTTCTTCCCAACGACTTGCTGTCCCATGAGCATCGCCACTGGATCAGGGACTTTGAGTTTCCCTCCATCGGTGTGCCCCTGCGGCACAATCAAATGGCAATCCTCGACCAGGAAGGTCAGCAGCTCCCGGAACTATCGCGGGGAGAGATTTGCATCCGGGGAGGGACCGTCTGCGCCGGCTACTACAAACGTGATGATGCGAATGATGACGCGTTCCAATGGGGTTGGTTTCGCTCAGGCGACGAGGGCTTTTACCTGCGAGACGGGCGGGGGAGGCCGTTTTTCTTCATTTCCGGGCGGCTAAAAGAATTGATCATTCGAGGCGGCGTCAATATCTCTCCTCTTGAGATCGATGACGCCTTGAAAACGCACCCGCTCGTCCGGTTCGCTATGGCCGTCCCTTTCGATCACCGTTACTACGGGGAGGAAATTGCCGCTTATGTCGTCCCGCGAGATGGCGTTCCTGTGCCGATGGAAATCGAGTTGCTGAAGCATTGCCGTGGCCTGTTGTCGTTTTCCAAATGTCCAAAGGTCATTCTGTTCGGTCAGGATGTTCCTTACACCTCGACCGGCAAGCCGAAACGGCTGGAATTGAAGGCGCAGCTTGCGTCCAGCCTTGCTGCCTATCGCGATCACCAGTTCAAGGAGTAGGAATTGATGCATCGGGAGTTCCTCTCGGAGGAGGAGCCGCCATGTCGGAACACAAAGTTGGGCTGGAATGGAAGAGAGAATCGGAACGGTTCACGTATGACACGTACAATCGAGACCACGTGGTAACATTTGAAGGCGGCGCGCGTGTTTCTGTATCTGCCGCGCCTGCGTACCGTGGGAATCCCGCACTCGTCAATCCGGAGGAAGGACTTGTCGCAGCCTTATCCAGCTGTCACATGCTCACGTTTTTGGCAGTCGCGGCGAAGAAGCGCTTCAACGTGGACCGCTACAGTGATCACGCCGTGGGATTTCTTGAAAAAAACCAAAACGGCAGGCTGGCCATTACCCGCGTCGTTCTACACCCTCAGGTCGAATTCAGCGGTCCGACGCTGCCGAATCCAACGGAGATTGCCGAGTTGCATGAACTGGCGCACAGCGGATGCTTTATCGCCAATTCCGTCACCACCGAAGTCACGATCGAAGCCGGCTCATAGTTCCAGCAGAGGTCTTTGCTCTCAAGACACACCGCTGCTGATTTTCAAGGGGATCGACCAAATTGTTGATGGCTGGAGCCATTAAGCGCACGTTAGCGCGTTTTACGTGATAGAGCGCATTTCATCGCAGCACCAAGTTTGGCCGAAGTGGATCGTCCCATTTGTGAGAGCAAGAAGGGGAAGCTAGACCCATGTGGTCTACATGCCCTGAACGATAGACCGTAGCCATGTGTCGCCCAGCCTCTTGAACGACTGCATTATTTATAGGACCGATAGTAAAGAAGTTCATAAGACCGCGGGCCATCACAACAATGGGTTGTGTTTCGTAGACTGCCAGAAGCCTTGCCGCCTCGAATGCCATGTCCTCTCTTCGGAACTGATACATAAGAGTCCTCGCTATGGCTAAGGGTTAGCACTGCGGATATCCAATCGGTTGTTCAAAACGGACGTGCTGATCTAGCGACCCCTGGCGCCTAGGCCAATACTATTTCTGGCCATCCTTGAACCTCTTGTACTTCGCCAACCTCCGATCAACATTCTCTTCGTTATCCGTTAGCCAGGCATGGCAAATATGGACAATTACGTCCGACAACGAGGTCCCATACGTGCCAATCAGTTCTTTGAGTTCATGTTGCAGAAACGAAGGGACGGTAATGCTGAAGTGCTCAGTTCGAGAATGGTCCGGCGATGCCGACTTGCCCATAGATCACCCGTGGGTATAGAATATGCTGGTTCAATCTAGCACCAATATCGAACCGTGATCAAGCGAATACATAAAAGCCAATACTGAGTTCACACGCTTTAATCGGAAACAGGGCGAGACCTGAGGACTGTGCGCCATGAGGAGAGGACGGTATGGCTCATGAAGACATCATCCGGATCTTGCTCGTGGACGACATCGAGCTTGTCCGGCATGCATTGCGGACGATCCTCTCTGCTTACCCCCGTTTCGCAATTGTGGGCGAGGCCTGCGACGGAGAAGAGGCTCTCGCCTGGGTCCATCGATGCGATCCCTCGGTAGTGGTGATGGACATTCAGATGCCGCGCCTCAACGGCATCCAGGCGACGGCGCTCATAAAACGTTTTTTCCCCCACGTGATCGTAGTAGGCCTGTCCGTCCACGCCCCGGAGGACCTGCGCCAAGAGATGATTACAGCCGGCGCGACCAGTGTACTCACTAAAGACCATGCCGGCGCACGGCTCCATCAAGAAATCACGATAGCCGTGGATTACCGGTCCGCGATGCTATCGTAACGGCATTTCCACGAGTGGGAGGTAGTCATGCGACATGAGGAAGCCTGCCTTGGGATGTTCGTCAGGCTCCTTTCGGACTGGCACGGCATTCCCAAGGGAACGGTGGGAAGCATCGACACGGTGGAGACAGGGATGGATGGTTCATGGTGTTTCACGATTTTTTGGGAACTGCATCGCCCTTTGAGCTCAGCGATGCCAGGCCGGACTCGGACGCGCACCGGCCTCCAATCCGGATCCCTCGGTTTGCGACTATGGGAAGAGGATCTCCCGCGATTCGAAGTCATCACTCAGGAGCAGAAGGCTATGGCCACATTGCTCGTCGCGCCCCCGGCTGACACGAGCCCCACGACATTGAGCTTGTTTACCCCCCAAGCCGTGGAACAACTGACGTTACCGTTTACGGACGGAGAACTCGTGGAAGATGATCAGCCACAACTGGCTCTTGCCTCGGTTGGAGCGTGAGATGGGGCGCTCGCTCTGAACTGATGGTTGACTAGGCAGGAACTGTCTTTAATTGGGCACGAAAGCACGGGCATAGAATCGATCTGTCGAGTCAGCCCTCCTATCGCTTTCCCCGTTCATGAGCTTCTCCCTTCGGCAAATGGCCTTTACGCTCAAGTTCGGCAACATGTTCGAGCAGCAGTTGGACGACGTATTTTTGAATGCTGTGACCTCCGCTCAGGGCGGCGGCAGCCTTCAATTTGTTTACGAGATCGGCGGGGACATTTCGTAGATACACGACCTTAGGTTTAGTAGCCATGGGTCGGCGATGATACCGCAACAAGTCCGGCTGACACAAGCTCACTTTACCTGCTGCCTAATGAAAGGCTATCATATGCTAGCAACTGTCGCAGTGCTGGCATTTGTAATAAAGCGCTGCCTATTATCATCGGAGGATGATATGGCGAAGAGCAGTAAACCGGACTTTCTCACAGAGGAGCGGCTTCTAGCGTGCCTGATGTTCCTGAGTAAACTGCGCAAAAGCGGCGTGACAAACATGTTCGAAATTCGGCTGAAACTGCGCCATGCATTCCCCGATCTTACGACGAATCAGCCGCCGAAGTTCTTGCGTACTGGATGCACACGTTCGCCGCGGCATGACCTAGGACCGCCAACCTTGGGAAGGGCGGTGAGGTGTGGCTGCATGTGGAACGGGATGCAAGGGGAGGGCGAGAGGGTTGAGGTTTGAAAATAGGAGTAATTTTACAAAGATTAGCTCAGCACAAATCCCTACCATGAAAATCAGCCCTCTGCAGGCTATTTCGTCTTATTTCAGCTCCGCACGGCCTGCAGAGCAAGTTATTCATTAACTAGCCGGTGTCCGTTTGTTTCAAACTGAGTGAAATGTGATCGCAAGTCAGGTTTCCCTCGCTGATCCACTTCTCTCTTAACGATTCGGCTTCTTTTCGAGTCACGC
>JAICVE010000138.1 GCA_025935475.1 Nitrospira sp.
CGCATGAGCTCGTGCAGCGCGACCCTGCCTTTGAACCCCGTTTGGCGGCAGTGGTCGCAGCCGCGGCCGCGATAGAGCCGAAATCCGTCATCGTAGGCGGGCAGTTTCATGGTGTCCCACGAGGCCGGACCGTACTCGCGCAGGATTTTGTCATAGTCCTGCATGGACGGATGATACGGCTCTTTGCAATGCGTGCAAATCCGCTTACAGAGCCGTTTTGCCAGGATGCCTTGCATGGCGTCGGCAAAATTGAAGGGATCGCATCCGAGGTCGAGGAGGCGGATCACCGTTTCGACCGCGCTGTTGGTGTGCAGCGTACTCAACACGAGATGTCCCGTCAGCGAAGCCTCGACGGCCACGTCCGCAGTTTCCCTGTCGCGCATCTCGCCGATCATGATGACATCCGGATCTGCGCGGAGAAACGACCGCATGGCCGCGGCGAACGTAAAGCCGATCTTTGGCAGCACCTGGACCTGTCTTAGCCCTTCCTGCGTGATTTCAATCGGATCCTCCGCGGTCCAGATTTTCCGAGCATCCGTATTTAGACGATGCAGCACCGCGTGGAGGGTCGTCGTTTTTCCTGATCCGGTGGGGCCGACGCACAAGATGATGCCATGCGGCTTTTCGATAATCTCTAAGAGGGCCGTGAGAGTCGACGGCGCAAATTCCATCGATTCAAGTGCCATGGGCTCTTTCGCGGTGAGGAGCCGCATCACGATATCTTCGTTGTTGCCGGCGGTCGGCAGCGTGGCGACCCTGACTTCGATCTCCTTGTCGCGGTTCAGCTTGAACCGAAGTTTGCCGTCTTGCGGTTTCCGGCGTTCGGCGATATCCAGACTCGACATGATCTTGATGCGTGACACCAGAGCGCGGCGATAGGTGGCCGGAATCCGCATATAGGTGGAACAGGTCCCGTCGATCCGAAACCGGATCGCCGTTTCCTTGCGGTCGGAGTACGGTTCGATGTGGATGTCGGATGCTTCGTGCCGGTAGGCCTCGGCAATAATTTGGTTGGCCAGTCGGACAATGGCAGAGTCGTTCTCGTCGATTTCGCCGGTACTGGCGTCCGAGGATTCCTCGATTCTGGCGTCATGAACGAGCTCACCAAGAGTATCTTCGATCGATCCAGTCTCGGTCATTCCGAGCGTCGCTTGCAGGAAGCGCTTGATATCGCACTTCAGGCTTACCGCGTACCGGATCGTCATGCCGGGAAACGCCCGCTGAATGTCATGTCCCCTGACGATGTCATGCGGGTCGTCGATGAGCACGTCGAGGACGCTCCCGTGCGTCTTCAACGGGAGCCATGAATGTTTCCACAGGTAGTCTTGGCTCAAATCTCTCGTAAGTTGAGGATCGACGATCGTCTTTTCGTCATAGGGAATGTAGGGGCAGTCGAAAAACTTGCTCAGGGCTTTGCCGAGCGCCGCCTTGGGCACTCGGTACTTGTCGAGCAACACGTGTTCCAGCTCGGCGCCCTGCTGGAGGGAGTCCTGCACCGCTTTGATCAGATCGCCCTGGCGGATGAAGCTTTCATCGATCAGCAGATCGAAGGCGCGCGGGTCGATCGTTCGGCTTACTGTTTTCTGCATCGGTCAATGGTTCAACGAATGAAGCATGAACGTGATGAGCAGGCCGTAGAATCCCGAGTGCCAGACAACAGCTCTTCAGGACGGCCCAACGCCGTCCCTCACGCCGCCTGTGAATAGAACCGAGTATACGGGTCCGGCGTCGATCCTCAATGAATAAGTGAAAAGGAACAGCGCTGTCGGGGGAACGTCGTTAGGAAAGCGTGGAACCACGGGTCGGAGGATTGATGAGCTCGAAAAGAGCCGAATAATCCAGGTCGCCGAAGCCTTGTGTGATGGTGCGCTCGAGAAGCACCGGCAGCCCGTTCAGCGCGTCCGTCGTCAACCCGCGTGCTGCGGCCTCCTGGCAACACAACCTGAGATCCTTGAGAAGATGGCGGGTCGAAAAGTTCGGGTGGTGGTAATCACGTTTCAGAAGACGCGGCAGCTTCTTATCGAACGTCGGCGCATAGAGCGCGCTTTCACGGAGAAAGGCCATGAACGTCTCGACGGCGATCCCCGAACGTTGGACCAACCCGAGGCTCAACGCAAACGCCGACGTCTCGGCCGCGATCAGGTGGTTCAGCGCCAGCTTGAGGGCTGCCGCGCTCCCGACCGGCCCAATGCGCTGAGGCTCGCGTCCCAGCGAGCGAAAGAGGGAGAACCACGTCGTGAACTGCGCTTCCGTGCCACCCATCATGATACACAGCGTTCCCGCCTTCGCTTCGGCCAAACTCCCGAGGACCGGCGCTTCGCAATAGGCGCCGCCCCGTTGTTCGACCTCGCGCTGTATCTCCAGACTTTCGTTCGGGGCGATGGTGCCCATTTGCACGATCATTTTGCCCTTGAGCGCGGCCGAACAGGCGGGAGTGAACAGCACGGAGTGGATCGCGGCAGCATCCGTCAACAGCAGGAGTGCGCAGTCGACCTGACTCACGGCGAGCTCAGCAGCGCCGACGACTGCGATCCCTTGTGTCTGAAGCGCCAACGCCTTGCTAGAAGTCCGGTTGAAGGCGACCACTGTATGTCCGACCGCATGCAAACGCTCAGCGATGGCGCTGCCCAAGAGGCCTGTTCCCAATAGAGCGATCGCCGATCGAGACGTCATGGCCGTTTCTTCTTCTTCAGCCTGGCAAGGTCGGCGTGCGTCTGTAGAAAGGGACGCAATTCGGTTTCTGCTGTCGCAGAGACGGCGATGACACCATGAAACCGGGGTGTCGCCTGGTTAAAGGTAAAAGGCCGGCCCTCCGGATCAGTGATCGTGCCTCCACTTTCCTGTATTAACAGGACGCCGGCTGCCATATCCCATTCATTCTGCGACTCAATGGTGAGGGCGGCTTGCACCCGCCCTGCTGCCACAAGTGCCAGCGCATGGGCGATCGACAACATGGGGCGGCAATGGATCCGGCCATTAAGATCCGCCCACCGGCCTGCATGATATTCCCATAAGTTGACCAAGACATCTGACCGGTCAATGACCGGTGCCGCAGGGGCGACGGGCTGGCCATTCAAGCGAAGGCCTTGACCGAGTGTGGCCGTAAACAGCTCGTCGGTGGACGGATTAAAAATGGCGCCCAGCACAGGCATCCCGGCTTCGACCAGTCCGACGGAGATGCAATACTCCGGCAATTTATTGACGTACGCTTTCGTGCCGTCGATCGGATCGACGATCCACACACGCGCCTTGTCCAGCCTAGCGGGATTGTCCGGCGACTCCTCGGACAGCCATCCGTCGTCGGGGAAGTAGGTCTGCTGCATCTCATGGAGGATCCGGTTGACCTCGAAATCGGCCGTCGTCACCGGGGAACGATCTTTCTTGATCTGAACCTCGAATCCCTTCCGAGCCAGGTCCATCGCCCGTTTGCCGGCTTCCCTCATCGCGCTGCTCACTTGAGCAAGTTCTCGTTCCATGCGATCAGGGTACCAGGTCTACCCGTGCCTGGAAAGTACAACCTAGCGGCTCCTTCCAGATTCCCCTTGACCCCTTAACGGAACCTGCGTACAAGCCTGCCTCAAGCTGTTAGACCACAACTGCCTCCTATGAAACTCGTTCAAAAACGTTCCAAGAAAACTGGCCTTCCTCCCGGCACACTGGTCCACATCGGGGAAAGGAAGTCGGAACACGTTACCGTCACCGTCTTCTGCTACAGCACCACGAGCTGCAAAGAGCTGCAAGTGGAGCAGGTCGACCAGCTGTCACCGCCTGCCGACGAATCGATGATCTGGATCAATGTGGGCGGTGTTCACAAGGTGGAAATGGTCGAGACGCTGGGTAAGCAATTTTCTCTCCATCCTCTGTTGCTGGAAGATGTGACGAATACGGACCAGCGCCCCAAGCTAGACGATTATGAGGCTTACATTTTTCTGGTCATGAAAATGCTGTCGTTGACGGGCCGGAAAGACATCGCGGTCGAGCAGGTGAGCTTTGTACTCGGCAAGAACTATGTGATCTCGTTTCAAGAAAATGGGACGGATGTGTTCCAGCCGGTCCGCGAACGTCTGCGCGGAGGGAAGGGCCGGCTGCGCCAGTCCGGCGCAGATTATTTGCTGTATGCACTGGTCGACGCCATCGTTGATCAATATTTTGCTGTCTTGGAGCTCAGTGGGGAACAAATCGAGGCTGTGCAACAGGCCGTCGTCGACGACCCCAAACCAGAGACGCTCAATGAGATTCATGCGCTCAAACGCCAGCTGCTGTTTGTCCGCCGGGCGGTCTGGCCTCTTCGCGATGTGATGACCAGCCTGTCACGCTCGGATTGTCCCTTCCTTCAACACCCGACCAAGGTCTTTTTCCGTGACGTCTATGACCACGTGGTGCAAATCGTCGATACCATCGAAATACTCCGCGAAATGGTCTCGGCGAGTCTCGACATCTACCTGTCGAGCGTGAGCTACCGCCTCAACGCCATCATGCGAGTGTTGACCGTCATTACCACCATCTTCATGCCGCTCAGCTTCATCGCGAGCATTTACGGCATGAACTTCGAATACATGCCCGAGCTGAGATCTCCATGGGGCTATCCGCTGGTGCTGGGCGTGATGGCGGCGGTGGGTGTCGGGATGCTCGTGTTGTTCAGGAATAAACGCTGGCTGTGAGAGCACTGTGAACGCGAGGTCGCGCGGCGTTCGGCTACTCTTGGAGCTCGACGCGATCGACGAAGTACGGCGTATCGCCGAAGCAGGTGGTCGGTAGGTAGCGAAACTCTTTGTAATGGAGCACGACGCGTTTCCCCATCACCTGAGAGAGCTGTTGAGCCACTGCATCGTCCCAGATCGTAAATTCCCAAAGAACGGGCGCCGTCCCTGGGACGGTTGTCATGGCAAGCTCGCCCTCATGCGTTTTGCAAAGCCATCCCTTCGTTGAAAACTTTTGAATATACCCAGCGCGGTTGCCGTCCGAGTAGCTGTAGTTGAACGCGACCATCAGCGCGCCTGCCGCCAGAAAGAACAGCACGAGCAGGACTCGGGGGCTGAAGAGCCATAAGGGGAAGACAACCGATGCCCAATTCATGCAGCCTCCTTGACCTAAGGTCGGAGATCGGAGAACAGCCAGGGGGCTTCGGCCTTTCGGCGGGCCTCATAGGCTGCGATCGCGGGCTCATGTTGCAAGCTGAGGCCGATGGAATCCAGTCCTCGATAGAGGCAGTCTTTCCTGAAGGGATCGATCGAGAAGCGATAGGTGGTGCCCTCGGGCGTCGCGACGGTCTGCTCGGCGAGGTCCACGGTCGCTTGATATCCCGGCTGGGAGATGACGTCCTTCATCATCGTTTGAACGTGCTGGGACTCCAGGACGACGGGTAGAATACCGTTTTGAAAACAGTTGTTGTAAAAAATATCGGCGAAACTGGCGGCGATCACGCAACGGAACCCTTGATCGAGCAAAGCCCACGGGGCATGTTCGCGCGAGGAGCCGCAGCCGAAGTTGTCGCGCGTGAGAAGAATCGTCGCCCCCTGGTAACGGGGTTGGTTCAAAAAGAATGACGGATCGGGCGAACCATCTTTCTGCCGCCTCCAGTCAAAAAACAAGCCCTCGCGGAGACCGGTCCGCTTTATGGTCTTGAGAAACTGCTTGGGAATAATTTGATCGGTGTCGATATCGACGCGGTCCAGCGGGGCGACGAGACCGGTGAGTTGGGTGAACGGCTGCATGCAACAGTTACCTCCAGTGACGGATGTCGACGAAATGGCCTTCGACGGCTGCGGCGACCGCCATCGCGGGAGAGACCAGATGAGTGCGGCCTCCGGCCCCCTGACGGCCTTCGAAGTTGCGATTACTCGTTGACGCGCAGCGCTCCCCGGGTTGGAGCACGTCGGCATTCATCGCAAGGCACATACTGCAGCCCGGCTCCCGCCATTCAAATCCCGCCTCGGTAAAGATTCGATCAAGTCCTTCGGCTTCCGCTTGCTGTTTGATGAGCCCGGAACCGGGGACCACCATGGCACGCACCGATGTTGAAATGCGCTTGCCTTTGGCCAGGCTGGCCGCGAGCCGCAAGTCCTCCATCCGAGAGTTCGTGCACGACCCAATGAACACCCGGTCGATATTGATATCGGTGATGGGCATGTTGGCGGTGAGGCCCATATAGACGAGGGCCCGTTCGGTAGCCTGGCGCGTTTTTTCGTCGGCGATCACCTTGGGATCCGGAACCCTGCCGTCCACCCCTGTTACCATTCCCGGGCTCGTGCCCCAACTGACTTGGGGTGCGATGTCCTCGGCCTTGATGACGACGGTGGCGTCGTAGGAGGCGTTGGCGTCCGTCTTGAGATCCTGCCAGGCCTTTACGGCTTGCTCCCAAGGATCGCCGCTGGGCGCCAGAGGACGGCCCTTGAGATAGGCAACCGTTTTCTCGTCCGGTGCCACCATGCCCGCCCGCGCCCCCCCTTCAATCGACATGTTGCAGAGGGTCATGCGCCCTTCCATGCTGAGTGCGCGGATCACGGAGCCCGTATACTCGATGACGTAGCCGGTTCCGCCGGCCGTGCCGATTGTCCCGATAATGGCCAGGATCACATCCTTCGCCGAGCAGCGGTCCGAAAGGAGGCCGTCGACCCGCACTTCCATGGTCTTGGGCCGCTTCTGCACCAGGCACTGAGTTGCCAGCACGTGCTCGACTTCGCTGGTGCCGATCCCGAATGCCAAGGCGCCGAAGGCGCCGTGCGTCGACGTATGCGAGTCGCCGCAGACGATCGTCGTGCCGGGGAGGGTAAAGCCTTGTTCAGGGCCGATCACATGCACGATGCCTTGCCGGATATCGCTCATGGAGAATAGCGTAATGCCGAAGTCCCGGCAGTTGTCCTCCAGCGTTTGGATTTGGATCGCGCTCACGGGATCCGCGATGCCAAGCCGGCGATCGGTCGTCGGCACATTGTGATCGGGAACCGCCAGCGTGGTCCCGGCCCGCCGCGGCCGGCGTCCGGCCAGCTTCAAGCCTTCAAACGCTTGCGGGGAGGTGACTTCATGCACCAATTGCCGGTCGATATACAACAGCGTTGTCCCATCCGGCTCTGCGCGCACAACATGGGAATCCCAGATCTTATCGAAGAGGGTCTGACCCGCCATACCTGCTCCTGATCAATGAATGTGTAATATGCGGCGCCATTATACAAAAACTTCCCATGGGATTTACAAGGGCG
>JAICVE010000511.1 GCA_025935475.1 Nitrospira sp.
GGCGCGGGCATGAATGCTGGACTTCCATTCTTCATAGATTTCCCTGTGGCATTGACCGCAAGATTCTGCTTTGAGGCTGGTCAGACCTTCCGGAATCTTCTGGAAGGGAATGGCATGCGCATAATCCGAGCGTAAGCCGAAAATCACAACCGGCTTAATTTCGGTGTAATAGAGGTAGACGGCACCCAGTAGCGCCAATGAAGCCATTGCAATGGCGCGCCGGCGTGTCATGCGGCGAGCAGTGCCTTCAGATGCGCGTCCACCGATGCGCCTAGAGCGGTCAGGTTATAGCCCCCTTCCAGAGCGGACAGCAGCCGTCCCTGCGCGTGATGCTTCGCAAGCCCCACTACGAGGCCAGTCAGGTCGCTGTATCCGGCCTCCGTCAATTCCATGCTGGCCAATGGGTCGTCGCGGTGTGCATCAAAACCGGCGGAGACGATGACGAATTCCGGCTTGAACGCCTCGGCGGCGGGCAGCAACACATTCAAGAAAATCGCACGGTATTCGTCATCGCCGTCTCCGGCGTCCATCGGCACATTGATCGTAAACCCTTCGCCGGCGCCGATGCCCCGCTCCGTCGCCCGACCCGTGCCGGGATAATGCGGATACTGGTGCGTGCTGAAGAAGAGAATAGACGGATCCTGTTCAAAGCTATGCTGCGTACCGTTTCCGTGATGCACATCCCAGTCGACGATGAGCACGCGGCCCAGACCGTATTGTTTTTGAACGTAGCGCGCCGCGATAGCCACGTTGTTGAAAAGACAAAAACCCATCGCCCTGTCGGTTTCCGCATGGTGACCGGGTGGCCGCACGGCGCAAAACGCATGCTCAACGTCGCCGCGCATGATCGCATCAACGGCCGCCAACGCCCCGCCCGCGGCCAGATAGGCCGCCTGCAGCGAACCCGGCGACATCGACGTATCGCCGTCTAGAGCGACCCTCCCGCTCGAAGGCTGGTGTGTGGTCAATGCAGCCACGTAGGAGGGACTGTGGATCTGCGTGATCCATTCGTCTTCGGCTTTACGCGGCTCAATCTTTCTGATCCGTCCGGCAGTGCCGCTGCGCTCCAGCTGCTGCAGGATGGCCCTGAGTCGATTCGGAGACTCCGGATGTCCGGCGCCCATATCGTGGTCGAGATAGGCGGGATGATAGACGAGGCCTGTCGTGCCCATTCGTAGGATCGTAGCACGCAGGAATCGGCGTAGACAATGCGCGCTCCGCGCTGCTATCGTCTGACGCCGGAGGAATTTCTATGCCGAACCCGAGAATCGAACCGCTCAAAAAAGTCCTGGCGATCGATCCGAACGACGAAGTGGCATGGTTCGGCTTAGGCAAAGCCTATATGGAGGACGCAAACTTTGAAGAAGCCGCCACTGCACTGCGTCAATGCATTGCAGTGAAACCCGCGTACTCAGCCGCCTACTATGCCTTGGCGCAATCGCTGAAAACCTTAAACCACCTCGACGAGTGTCGGGCCGTTTGTGCCGCGGGGATCGACGTCTCAACCAAGAACGGCGATGCCATGGTGACGAAAAATCTCAAAGCGTTGAAAGGCACTCTCTAGAGCAGGTGACAAAAGGCGTCGTGCTGGCGTTCGCTCAGGTGCGCGCTAGCGGCAGGATTCTCGATGAGCATCCGCACACGCGGATGTCCCCGCTGGTGGATGTTTCGTTCGACTATTTCCACATTGGCCAATCTTGTACCGGCCTTCGCAGGCATCGGCACCACATCCCAGAACGAGATCA
>JAICVE010000045.1 GCA_025935475.1 Nitrospira sp.
GGATTCGCGGAGCGTATCGGCGAGCTGCTGTGATTCATGCACGAGGGCGGAGAGCGGCGCTTCGAGGCCCTTCGAGAGTTCCGCCATCTGCCGAATGACTGTCTGAAGTTCTTCTGCTCGTTGCCGTTGCTCGATGGTTGCCTGCTGCGCGGCCTGGTCGTTTCTGCGGTGAGACACGTCTCGAATGAGGCCGATGGTGCCGAGGAAGCGCCGCGACGCGTCGTACAATCCACGGGCGGTGACGGAGGCGAGCATGTGTCCCATGCCCTTGGCCGTGTTTCCTTGAAGCGTCACTTCAAATTCCCTGACCGCCCGGTCGCCGGCGCGCCGCTCGTTGAAGCGAAAACGTGCCACCCGTTGCTCGGCTTCGGAAAACAACGTGGAGTATGACCGGCCGATTAGTTCTTCCGGTCGGTAGCCCAGCCAGGCCGGCAGATTGCGACTCAGCGAGAGAAACCGTCCATCGGCGTCGAGTTCGTAGAGGACATCCCCGAGGGAGTCGACGACCCAGGAATGCCGGCGTTCCGCTTGTTCTGCCGCCAACCTACTCTCACGTCTGTCGATGGCTTCCCTCGTGCAAAACAAAAGTTCGGTCAAGAATGCCGGGGAGTGTTTGTAAAGGAAGAGGTCTGCGCCCATGCGAAGCGCCTCGAGCGCTGCCCCGGAGTCCGTTCGGGAGGTCTGTAAAATAATTGAGGCGTAGGGCATCCGATGCTTGAGGGCAGAGATGAAGGTCGAAGGCGGATCGGGCAGGGAGCTCTCGTCGACGAGCGCCACGGCCCACGCGTTCGCCGGCGCCTGCATTATTCGGTCGGCCTCCTCGGCGGAATAGGCGACTTCGATGCGGACGTCCGTAAAGAACCCGCGCAGGCTGATGGTGACGAGTTTGATCTCTTCGGCGTGCTCGTTGAGGAGAAGGATGGTTATGGGGTCGCTCTGCGGCATCCGACCGGTGTCCAAAGGAAACACGGTTCCAGAGCGAGAGAAGTCACCATCCCGCGCCTCAACAAATCAGACGGAACCGCTCAGGCGTGGGTAGACGAATATCTACTGCTCGGTTCGGTAAGTGATTAACATAGGTGTGCGCTAGAAACCCAGCCTGGCTCTGGGGGAAAGAACTCCTACTTTCGTAGGGGACCAGGCGCGTCATCCAGGAAGCGCCTGGTCCCACTCGAGTGGATGGCTAGCGGACGCTCGCCGTGGCGGGGGACGGACAGGTTCCCGGAGTCATGTACAACAAGTAATTGCCCATCCCATGCTGCGGATCCTGTTTCTGCAGGGGATGATGATGCACCATCACCATCTCGTAGTCGTCGTCTTTGGTGACAGGAAACCCTTGAGCGTCTTTGTAGACCTGATGCGGTTGAAACTCGAGAAAGGTGCCGTCGCGCATGACGTCCGGCACGGTGCGTAGGAGCGTCTGTTGTCTCGTCTTGTTCTCGAGGGCGATCAGTAGCAGCTCATCGTGTCCATGCGGATAGGCGAATTTCACGCAGCCATCCATGGAGAATTTCAGTGGGGCGGTGTGGACCTGAACGCCCGGCTTGATCTCGATGCCTTCGTCAGTCTGATCCGGGCCACGCTGCGCGAATTTGCTGTAACACACGACGTTGACGCCCACCTGGTAGACGTCCATCTCCTTCACCGGTTGATCCTCGGGCGCCATATACATGGTGAAACTGGCCATGACATGCTTGGTCGGAGGCGCCTTATGATAGAACGCCACGACCGACATCAGGTGTTGACCCTTGGCAAGCTTCACGCCGTACCCTTCCGGAAATTTCGCTTCCGTCATCTCCAGGCCCGCCCCACCGAAAAACAGGGGCTCGCCGGGACAGGATACGCTGGGCTTGTCGTTGTTGAGCATGAGAATATGGTGGAGATAATTCCGGGGAAGCGTCTTCCCTTCCTGAGTGAACACGGCGGACTTGAAGCCCACCATATACATGTCTTTTGGGAGTTGGAAAATGTGTTTGGGCATCGATGCGGCCAGGTCACCCTCATGTCCCGAGGGAAGATCGATCGGTCCGAACGTCAGGGTGACGGCATTGTCCTTGATCGTGACGACGGTGGTAATCTGATTCTTCAGCGTCGGCACCGCATGATGAGCATGGCCGCCGTCTGCCAAGACTGGAGAAGGCCACAGCCAGAGGGCGCTGAGTAACACGAGCCAGTGCATAATTCCTCCAAAACAACGTAATTCATCAAGGCCCGGACGGACGCTGACCATGCGCCGGCTGTGCCTGAGTGTTCGGATCAATCACGGAGCTGCCGGCACCGACGTGATCCGCTTCCATTGATAGGTGCCGCCGTGTTCCCGCGGTGGGATGTTCTTATGGTTGCCAACTCTGGTGTACCACCAGACACCTTTGGCCTCTTTCCCGTCTTCTGAGAGCAGCACCTCGAAGCCGCCTTCACGATCGTTGCCCGGCTGTTGCCAGGTTCCCTGCCAGAGGCGATTGGCGAACTGTGTGGTGACGAAACGACCGCCGTGTTGCGTATAGGGACCATTGCCGCCTTTGTCCAACGTCGCCCGATAGCGCTTGTCGTCCTCCACCTCAAGTATTTCCCATTCGCCGCTCAAGTCGGGTGCAACCTGAGCAGTGGCTGTCGCCGTCAACGTGAACGCCGGCGGCGATGGCTGTCGATCGTTCAGTGTCACCGCGCTCCCTGCATTGCGAAATGATTCGTGCCAGGACAGGAGGACCCACTGTCCGTCCCGACGCTCCAAGACACCGGTTTCGCGTAGTGGAAGCAGCGCCCGCTGCGGATCGTTGCCATCGGTCACCGTTCGAATGTAGTCGAGCTCCATGGCATACCAGGCGAGGTCGCCTTTGGTCCAGACTTTCAACTCCTGGATGGAAATCTCAATGGTGGCCGCCGAATCGAATTCCTCCCGAAGATCTTGCTCCAGACGCGACCAGCCGACATATTTTCTGCCTCCGATCGTGTAGCTGGTGATGTCGGCGTCGTGCGCCATCATCCGCGACATCGTCCGCATGTCCTTCTCGACATTGGCCCGCACGAGGGCACGCACGGCGGCCTCCGCACTCTGGTCGTCGGAGGCGAGGCTCACGCAGGCGGGTGCCGCCAGGGCCGTCACGAAGAGGGCCCAGTAAACGACGGAGCCTCGAATTAACAACATCTTAGATCGCTCCAGCTAGTCGATATCACGGATGGCGCGCGAAGGAGTGTGTGGCTAGATTCTGAGGCTACATCGGCGGTAGGGTCTTGTCAATGGCCAGACTTCCGACTTTGGCAGGCGTGGTGTACGCGCAGACGATGACAGTCACATTGTCTTCGCCTCCCCGAGCCAATGCCTCCTCCACCAGGTCGTGACATGCGCGCCGAGGATTGCGTTGTGTTTGCGAGAGGATGGACGCAATGTCCGTATCATCGAGCATTTTGGTAAGTCCGTCGCTGCAGAGCATCAGGACATCATCATCCGTCAACGCGGTCGAAGTGACTTCCGGCGTCATGTCGAGTCCCATCCCCAGCCCTTTGGCGAGCACGTGCTGATTCGGATAGGAGCGGGCCGTCGCGTCGTTGATTAAACCGCGCTCGAGCAAGAGGGCGACTAGCGTGTGATCGCGGGTGAGCTGGGTGAGGGTGCCGGCATGAAACCGATACGCGCGACTGTCCCCCAAGTGGGCAATGTAGGCCACCGGCGGAGAGCTCGGCGCAATGGTCATGGCGACGATGGTCGTGCCCATGCCCTTGAGGGCCGGCTCGTCCCGTATTTTCTCATGAATGGCGCGATTGGCCTCGGTAATCGTTTCGGTCAGGTGTTTCTCCAGTACCTCCGGTGCCTGGTCCTTCGCCACAAGCACCGCTTTCGCCCGTTGCGTGGCCACGTGAACCGCAACATGAGCGGCCACGTCTCCGGCAGGATGCCCGCCCATCCCGTCGGCCACGATCCAGAAATTGCAGCTGTTGATCGCGGCGAAGACGTCCTGGTTCGAGCGGCGCACATGCCCCGTTTCCGTTCGGCCGACGCCCAGCCACCGCGGGGATTTTTTCATGGAGTCACCGCGTCGCCGACCGAAGGCGGACCGTAGCGAGCCACCATTTGCTGGAACAGAAGTTCGGCCAAGGGTTCCAGGTTTCTGGCATCGGCGGCGTTGTAACGCAGCAGCAAATCGAGCGCCTCCTCTTCGCCGCCTCGCCATCGATGCCACAGCCGGACTGCATCCCAGCCATCCAGGCCTTCGATAGCCTCCTCCCGGTGGATCTGCAACTCGCGCTCGATGCATTTTAATCCGCCCTGCAGTCCCAGGCGTCGGGCGGCAAAGCACAAATCGAAGTGTGGCTTGTTGAGATTCAAGCGGGGGAAGGCGGTGTGGAGGTAGGGAATGTCGAAGACGCTGCCGAAAAATGTGACGAGCACATCCGTCTGCTCGAGCGCCTCGTGCAAGCGTTCTTCGGTCAGATTTTCGCCGCGGACCAGACTCTCCATGCGTCCGTTCCGATACAGTCCCACGACGGTCACGAATCCCTCGCGCGCGGAGTGGCCCGTAGTTTCGATATCCAGATACAACGCGCGATGACGGAAGGTGTCGAACAGACGCCAATGGTCACGGCTCTTGAGGCACGTTCGAAAGAAATCCGCACCGCCGACCGCCAGGCGCGATTGTGCCGTGGCGAGGACGTCGTCATACCAACATTTTTTCATGGAGGAAATGTAGGGAATCACCGGTCGGTCGAGAAAGGCCGACCAATTGGCGATGCCATCCTGCCACAGTCGCCGTTCGGTTGCAGGACCGATCCCTTTGAGCAGAACGAAGGTGGAAGTCAACATCGTGACGGCTGATTGTAGCCTTGATTTCACCGGTTAAACAAGCTAGAGTCCGCGATGGGAGCGGGTTTTGTCTCGTTGCAGAAAGAGAGTGTCCCGTCGTTGGCTGACCCAGTCAGGAAAATTCGCATCACGGTCGGAGCCGTGCAAGTGGAAGCAGAGCTGAAAGGCAATAAAACGGCTCAGGAGGTGTACGCGGCGCTCCCTGTGGAAGTTCCAGTCAATACCTGGGGCGAAGAGTTCTATTTCAGGCTCGACGGCGTCAAGGATTACCGGGAGACGGCGACCAATCAGGTGAAGATCGGTGACGTCGCCTTCTGGGGGGCGGGGCAGGTGCTGGCCATTTTTTTCGGGCGCACACCGATGAGTATGGGGCCTGACCCTGTCCCGGCGGACCGCGTCAATGTCATCGGCCGCATCACGGGCGATCCCACAGTCCTGCGGCGGGTGATGGAAACGCCGCGGATTCGGGTCGAACGGGTGTGAGCGATGCGGCTGTCCAAAGAGCGGGTCAGGCATATGGCTGAAGCCCTGGTGGCGCGGTTGGTCCAAGAAGGTCATGTCTCGCTGACGGGAACGCCGAAGGCGCTTGTGGAGGCGTTGGATCAGGCTGTGACCGACGAGTTATCGATAGAGGACCGGTTGAACGGCGAGGTCCGCCAATTGCTCAAGGCGTATGAACGTGAGATTGAAGCCGGTCAGGTCGATTACCAGAAGATGTTCACGATGATCAAGCAGAAACTGGTCCGTGAACGTGGCATCATTTTGTAGGAGGGGATCGTCCAAGCGACGAATCACAGATGCTGTCCGAAGACAAGGTCAGCCACCTCTCACATGTCATCCTCCTGGCGGTCAAAAACAGCCCGCTGGTCCAGGTGAAAACCGAGGATGGACGGATATTGAAGGAGATCAAGCGGGTGCTTGCCAGCGAGCTGGGGCAAGAACAGGACATCGATCGAAAGGTCCGGGCCAAGCTGGGGTCATACTCTCGCGGGATCGTGGAGGGCAGTCCGGAATGGGAGGTCTTATATCGGAAGACGTTTGAGGAAGAATCCAGGAAACATGTAAAGTGACTTGCCGACTGTTGCAGGGAGGAACATCATGAAAGCGAGGGTATTGGTCCTGGTGCTCGTGGTCATCGTTGGTCTCACAGGCTGTGCGAAAAAGGGGAGGCCGCTTGTGCCACTGGCGCTGGACCGCGGTGCGACGCCGCAGGCTGTGACGTTGACGGAGCAGGGAACACAAGCCTATCAAACCAAACAGTTCGACGCGGCAAAGCAGTATTTTTCGCAAGCGGTGGCGGCCGATCCGCAGTCCGGGCAGACCCATTACAACTATGCGCTAGCGCTCAATGCGTTGGGCGATGTCGATGAAGCGAGACAACATTTCATCGAGGCGGCCAACCTGGCCCCCGGCGATAAGACGATTTGGGATTCGCCCGCCCTCCATCAGTATGGCAATCCGCAGACGGAAAAGGTGACCAAAGAACACAGGACAACAAACAGCCGTCCGACGTTCGGCGGTGGGCCTCGGTAGAAAGAATCGCCATGGCCAAAGAACTTGCAGTGGGAGACCCTGCGCCAGACTTGTCGCTGCCTGACCAGCAGGGCAAGCCGGTGACCTTGAAAAATTTTCGAGGAAAGCAGGTCGTGCTGTACTTCTACCCCAAGGATGACACGCCGGGCTGCACCAAGGAGTCGTGCGAATTTCGTGATGTGGAATCCCAGATTGTGAGAGCGGGCGGGGTCATCGTCGGCGTGAGTTTGGACGACAAGGAATCTCACCAGAAATTCATCAAGAAATTCGGGTTGCCTTTTCCGCTGTTGAGCGATGAGGACGCCGCCGTGTCCAAGACCTACGGCGTCTACAAAGAGAAAAATATGTACGGAAAGAAATACTGGGGGATCGAGCGCAGCACTTTTGTCATTGATCCAAATGGCAAACTCAAGGCCATCTTCAGGAAAGTAAAAGTCGACGGGCATGTGGATGAAGTGTTGACAGCACTCCGGTCCTCCTAGCGCCACACCGCTCTGCCACCATCGACGTTTCGAATCCACACGATGCAGTCCCGCCGCCGCATAGCCCACGCCACTTTCTTCCTGTTACTCGGCCTCCATGTGTGCAGCGCCGGCGCCGTGAAGGGTGCAGACAAGGTTTCCGCGACGGTCCTGGTCAAGGACAGTCTCACGGCACCGAGGCAGGAGGCGACCATTGAAGCCAAACTGGTGGCGAAGGGGATTCTCCATGATTCGCCGTTGGGCGGAGAGCCTGTAGAACTTCTCGTGAATGGCGTGGCAGCGGCGACCAGCATGACGGGTGGCGACGGCAGGGCGCTCCTGCCGTTCATTCCGACCGGCAAGGGCATCGTTCCCGTCCAGGTGCGTGTGGGAGGGAGCCCCCGTGTATCGGCCGCGGAAGCCCATGCCAATCTGGTGGTATGGGAGCGGCGCACTCCCGTGCTCGTGGTCGAGCTGTCGTCGCTGATCGAAGTCGCTCGCTCTGAAGGACCGTTGTCTGGCATCGGCTCCGGTCTCCAGCAGGATCTGAAGCCAATGCCCGATGCTGCCGAGGAACTGGCCAAGCTGAGCCAGTTTTATTACGGAATCATGTACGTCGCAACGGTGCCTTCGGGCGCCGACGCATTTGCGATCAACACTGACGCGAGGAACTGGCTTGCCACGCACAAATGTCCTCCTGGTTTCGTCCTGACGCTTTCCCGTGGGGAAGACGCGTTGGGGACGAAGATCGATGAACTCCACGAGGCGGGGTGGAAGTCCGTCAAGACCGGAATCGGTCGCTCGAAAGTCTTCATCGAAACATTTCTTCGCCGCCGTCTCGAGGCGATCATGATTATTGACTCTGCCAATGGCGACGCACCCAGAAAGGCCAAGGTGGCGAAGGATTGGAAAGACGTGCGAAAGAAGTTGTAGCGGGCAGCGACCTCTCCCAGCCCAGCGGTGTCGGTTTCTTCCTTTTATTCGACACTTTCCTCTATGATAAGAGCCGTCACACCCCCTGAGGCTTCTTGTCCATGAAAGCGAAGTCCGTCTTTTCCTGCCAGTCCTGCGGACACCAATCTCCACGGTGGTTGGGGCGCTGCCCCGATTGCGGCGGCTGGAACACCATGAAGGAAGAGCGTCAGGCCGCTACCGGCAAAGGACGTCCGGTTGCCCTCAAGACCTTGCAGGCAAAGCCGACCCCGATTGCAGAGATCGAAGTCATCGGTGAAGACCGTCGGCTGACCCGTATCGGTGAGTTCGACCGTGTGCTGGGTGGAGGTGTGATTCCTGGCGCCGTGATCTTGATCGGAGGAGACCCGGGAATCGGAAAGACAACCCTGCTGTTGCAGGCATTGCCCCGCCTTGCCTCAAGCACAGAGCCGGTCCTGTATGTGTCGGGTGAAGAGTCGCCCAGGCAGATCAAGATGCGGGGACAGCGGCTGGGGGTTGAACATCCGCATTTGCTCATTCTGGCCGAAACGTCGCTCGAAGAAATCTTGAAAGCCGTCCAGGCGATACAGCCGGCGGCCATCGTGGTCGATTCCATCCAGACGGTCTACACGGAGCAATTAACCTCGGCGCCAGGCAGCATCAGTCAGGTGCAGGAAGTGTCGGGACAACTCATGTGGTTCGCCAAGCGGGCTGGCATCCCGGTGTTTATCATCGGACACGTGACCAAGGAAGGGGCCATTGCAGGCCCGCGCTTGCTGGAGCACATTGTCGACACCGTGCTGTATTTTGAAGGCGACAAGGGACACAGCTATCGCATTCTGCGCGCCGTCAAAAACCGTTTCGGGTCCACCAATGAGATCGGTGTGTTCGAGATGAAAGAATCCGGTCTCGAAGAAGTCGCCAATCCGTCTCAGTTGTTCTTAGGCGAGCGCCCGCAGCGGAGCACGGGCTCGGTTGTCGTGTCCAGTCTCGAAGGCTCGCGACCTATCCTTGTCGAGTTGCAGGCGCTGGTCTCGGCGACAAGCTATGCGATGCCCAAGCGGATGGCCAATGGCGTGGACTTGAACCGGGTGTCGTTGCTGTTGGCCGTCATGGAAAAGCGGTTGGGCATGCACCTGTCGGGTCAAGACGTTTATGTGAACGTGGTGGGCGGCATGAGCATCGACGAGCCTGCGATCGATTTGGGAATCGTCGCTGCCGTGACGTCGAGCTTACGCGAAGTGGCGGTAGAACCGGGGTTGCTGGTACTGGGAGAAGTGGGGCTAGGAGGGGAAGTCCGGGCCATCAGTCAGGCTGAATTGCGTATCCGTGAGGCCGCGAAGATGGGCTTCAAGCGTTGTCTCTTGCCGGAGCGGAATCTCGCGAAACTCGACGCCATCGAGGGCATGGACCTGGTGGGAATCAGCGAAGTCGGGGAGGCATTGGATGTGGTATTGGCGTAAACCGCCGACGGGGCGCGTTCCGAGCCTCTGGCATCTTCTCGTGTGGGGTGTGCTCATCGCCGGCTGTGCGACCTCCGTGCCGCAGGAAGATCTTCAGCTGAAACAGGCCACGGCGGAGGAGTTGACGGCCTTGCTCCGCCAACGTGAATCAGCCATTCAGACGATGAAAGGTCTCTTCAGCGCGAAAGTCCGTGGCGGGATCATCCCGATTGCGACCCGGGTCGAAGGGACCGTGTATTATCGACGTCCGAATGCCATGCGGCTCCGTGGTTTCACGGCCATTGGCAGCGAGTTGTTTGAATTCGTTCAAGCAGACGATCAGTTCACTTTACGCCTTCCCACGATGGGGCGGGTGCTCACCGGACATCCTGCCGACATGAGCGAAATGGGCAAACTGGCGCGCCCCTTCCAATTGAGTGTGTGGGCGATGCGGGGGGTGCTTGGAACCGGCACGATCGGCGTCAACGAAACGGCTCAGGTGGCCGAGGATGGGGATCACTACCGTCTCGAGATCTCCAGCCCTGCGCCCAATGGCGGATCACTCGTCCACCGACGGCTCTGGTTCGACCGGCAGACTTTCTTAGTTGTAAAAGAGGATCGTTTGACGGACACCGGCGAGATCGACGCCATCATCCAATATGAAGATTTCCGTGCGGTGGGTGAATCGGCCGATCTCTCGCTCGTTCCTGACGGCCGCATGCTGCGCCCCTTCAAGATCTTGCTGGAAGATGGGCGAGGGGAGGGAAGCGTCCAGGTGACGTTTCACGAGTTGATCCCGAATACCACCCTCAAGCCGAGCGAACTCGCACAAGGATAACCGCCTCGTACCGGCGCGTCCTCAGTTCGCATCTCAAGGCCCTCGGGAAAAGGGCGCGTCTCGGCGCGCCCAGGGTTGGGTGGGTGAAATGCGGGAAAAGGCGCGTCTCGGGTGATCGATTGCAAAGCAATCGGTGGGTCGGGCGGGTGAAAAACAGACGCCCAGGGTTGGGTAGGTGAAATCACATCATGAAGGTGCTTGCAGTCGAAACCGCAACGGCCTGGCAAAGCGTCGCCATTCTGAGCGGAGAACGCGTACTTGCCCGTTGTGACCAGGCTGCGGCCGGCTCCCATGCTCGCCTGCTATTGCCCGCCATCGACCGAGTCTTGTCAGATGCTGGCGTCGTACCGCAAAAATTGGACGGGCTTGTCGTGTCCATCGGGCCGGGATCCTTCACCGGGCTGCGAGTCGGGCTCTCTGTCGTGCTCGGCATCCGCACGATCACGCAGGTGCCCCTGGTTGTCGTACCGACCCTCGAAGGGATGGCGTGGAACTTGCGCGATGCGACCATGCCAGTCTGTCCAGTCATCAATAGCCGTCGCGGCGAAGTGTATTGGGCGCTGTTTCAATGGCGAGGAAGCGATCACCTCGAGCGGCTCGTGTCGGAGCAGGTCGGTACCGCCAAAGCGTTGGGAGAACAACTCAGCGGACCCGTGATCGTGTATGGCGAAGGATGGGAGACGGAGAAGACGGCCATCAAGGCAGCCGTCGGAACCGCCGTCATCACGGAAGCCGCCGACCAGATGAGACCGTCGGCTGTGTCGGTCGGCTTGGCGGGACTGCTGCGCCTGTCTCGTGGCGATCGGGCCGGGCTGGGAATCAGTCCACTGTACATTCAGCGCCCTGAAGCTGAACTTAAATATGAACAGTCCGGAGGAATCTCACCCGTGGCAAGGCGGCAGGAAAAGCTCGCGCGAAAGCTCAAAAGCCGTCTGGACAAGAAGCCGGATCGCAACAGGCGGAAGGCATGACAGCGTGTAATTGGACCATAGAACTCGCAACCCTCGAATCTCTTTCAGAAATTTTAAGGATAGAAGAAGCTTGCTTCTCGGCACCCTGGACGCGCAAAATGCTGGAAGCAGAGCTGAGCGGGAATCCCTTCGCGCATTTTCTGGTGGCCAGGCACGAGGGAAGAACCGAGGTTTTGGCTGAGGCGATAGTCGGGTATCTTTGTTATTGGATTGTCTTCGAGGAAGTCCGGCTGATGAACCTGGCGGTCATCGAGTCGATGCGGCATCGCGGGATCGCCAGATCCCTGGTTTCCACCGCATTACAGACCGGAATCTCCCAAACCGCCCATCGTGCGGTTCTTGAAGTCCGGGCCTCGAACCAGGCCGCTCAACGGCTGTATGAGGGGTTCGGCTTTTCCCAAACGGCCATTCGGCCGAAGTATTATGCCAATCCAGAGGAAGATGCCGTCCTTATGGAATTGGACCCGATTGTCGTCAGGCCTTCCGGTTCGCCGGTGTGCCGTGACGAGGGAGGATACCAGCCACTGCAGTAGTCACTCAACCAGGAGGTACAACAATGCTGACGGACAATGTGATCGTGGAGCGGCTCCGCCAATCGAACACAGAATTCCGCGAACTGGAAGAGTCCCACCATCGCCTCGATCTGGAATTGAATGAGTTGCAAAAACGCCACGTGTTGACGCCGGCGGAAGAATTAACCAAGAAGCAGATGCAGAAGGAGAAACTCGCGAAGAAAGACAAGATGGCGGAGTTGATCCGCGTTTATCGCGATCACGATTCGCACGCCACCGCCCATTGAGGAGCGTCATTGTGGGCCCGACTGGCCGTCACTGGAACGCCGTTCATGCCGCCGATCATCAATCCGCTGGCCGCACACATTCAGACCATCAAACGGCGCTTGATTATCATCGGAGCGACGGTGCTCGTGTCGTTGATGGTGGCCTTCACCTATTCGGCCGAGATGGTGGCATGGTTGAATCGTCCCTTCCCCAATCCTCTGGTGTTCTACGGCCCGACGGAAGCGCTATTCGCCTCGATCAAGGTCTCGTTCCTTGCGGCGGTGCTGGTCAGCCTGCCGGTCGTGTTCTATCAGTTCTGGAAGTTTGTGCAACCAGCGCTGCTCCCCAGGGAGCAGCGCTGGGGCATCCCGCTGATCCTGCTTGCCGGGGCGCTCTTCGGACTCGGCCTGTTGTTTTGTAACCTCGTCATCCTGCCGCTCGTCATCGATTTCTTCGTCAGCTTCGGCATGGATCGCGATATTACGCCCGAGCTGAGCGTCGGCACGTACATCGATTTCAACGTCAAGTTTCTGCTGACGTTCGGGTGTGCGTTCGAACTGCCCC
>JAICVE010000116.1 GCA_025935475.1 Nitrospira sp.
CGATCAGCGGCAGCTTGAGCAGCAACCGGTCCGTCATGAGCTGACCGGTTTCCGTTTTCTTCACACGGCGGACGCTCCAGAGGCCCACCAGAATCATTCCTAACAGCACCATCCAATAGTCGGAGCAAAAGCGGCTCACCTCCATCAACACCACGGTCGGCCACGGCAACGCCTGCTTGGAGTGCGCAAACACCGCCGTGATCTTCGGCACGACGAACGTGACAAGAAAAAACAGCACCAGGGTGCCGACGACGAGCATGATGGCCGGATAGAGGATGGCATTCGTTACTTTATGTTTGAGTGCCAATTGTTTTTCCAGGAACTCAGCCAAGCGGAACAAGATCTGATCGAGGGCGCCGCTGGCTTCACCCGCGCGCACCATGTGGACATAGATAGGAGAGAAGTCCCGGGGATAGCGCTCGAGCACGGCACTGTACGAGGCGCCTCCACGAATGGCTTCCCGGACATCCGCAATCAACCCCTTGATGGTTTTTTTTTCGGACTGGTCCATGAGCACGCCCAACGCATCGACGAGAGGCAGACCGGCAACCAGCAGGGTGGCCAGTTGCCGCGTCATCAAGGCCACATCGGTCACCGTCAAAATCTGGGAGCGGTGGTTAACACTCGCACCAGACGCCGGCCGGCTGCTCATTCCCCTGGTGGCACCTTCCTGTTCCGCCATCTCGGTAGGAAAGACGCCGTCTTTGCGCAGTTTAAGTCGGGCGACCTTGGGGCTTTCGGCATCGACGATACCAGTCGCGGTGCCGCCGTCCGCCTTGTACCCTCTGTATTGATAGACCGGCATGCGCTAGACCTCGATCTCCTGCTGCGTCATGCGCATGACCTCTTCGGTGGTCGTGATGCCGGCGAAGATCTTTTCCGCGGCTTCCTCTTTCAACAGCACCATGCCGCGGGACACGGCGGCCTGCCTGATGACGGCAGCATCGGATTTGCTGCCAATCAACCGGCGAACTTCGTCATCCAGCACGAGCAGCTCATGAATGCCGGTACGGCCCCGATAGCCGGTCTGCGTACAAGCCGGACAGCCGGTGCCGCGAAAAAACGTCGGTTTACTCTTCCCCGGGACCACGCCGAGCCTGATCAGTTCTTCGTCATCGGGGTGATAGGCCTGCTTGCAATCAGGACAGACCTTCCGAATCAGACGCTGCGCCAGGACCGCAACGACAGAGGACGCCACGAGAAACGGCTCGATGCCCATATCGATCAGCCGTGTGGCGGCGCTGGCCGCATCATTGGTGTGCAGCGTCGAAAACACCAGGTGGCCGGTGAGGGAGGCGTGGATGGCAATCTCGGCCGTTTCCCGGTCGCGGATTTCTCCGATCATGATGACGTCCGGATCCTGGCGTAGGATCGACCGCAGCCCAGCCGCAAACGTCAAGTTGATCTTGGGATTCACCTGCATCTGTCCGATGCCGAGGAGTTGATATTCGACGGGATCTTCGACGGTGATGATGTTCTTGTCCGGTGCGTTGATTTCGCTCAATGCCGCATACAAGGTGGTCGTTTTCCCGCTTCCGGTCGGTCCGGTCACCAGGAGAATCCCGTGCGTCAGCCGGATGAGCTGTTGGATCGTGTGGAGCCGCTCGGATGAAAAGCCCATTTCGGAGAGATTCAGCAGACGGTTTTCTTTTTCGAGCAACCGCAGCACCACTCGCTCTCCGTGAGACGTGGGGAGTACCGAGACACGGAGGTCGACGTCCTTGCCCGCCGTTCGTATGGCAAACCGGCCGTCCTGCGGCAACCGTTTTTCCGCAATGTTCAGGCCCGCCATGATTTTCAGACGCGCAATGATGCTCGACTGCAGATGCTTGGGTGGCGTCAGAATAGGGTAGAGCACACCGTCGATGCGGTAGCGGACAACCAGGCCTCGTTCGAACGATTCGAAGTGGATGTCGCTGGCGCGTTGGCGGACGGCCTGGAAGAGGACTGAGTTGACCAGCCTGATGATTGGCGCCTCATCGGTGGCATCCAGCAAGTCTTGTGGCTCATCCAGTTCATGCGCGATCTTGTCCAAATTCTCGCTGGCAGCGATGTCCTCCATGACCTGTTCGGCCCCAGTCGGGCTTGCGACCTCGTCATAGGCACGATTGAGGCAGGACATCAGGGACATGGCGCTCGTCAACACGGCTTTCACCGGCATGCCAAGCAGCAATCGGAGGTCGTCCAGTGCCGCGGTCTCCAAGGGATCCGTGGTGGCGACGACGATCGTCCCGTCGTCGACTTTCAGTGGCAACACTTTGTATCGCCGCGCAAAATGAATGGGCACCTTCTTGATCCATTGGTGATCGACTTGAGTCACATCCAAATGAGGCAGCCAGGGCATCTCGAACTGAATGGCCAACGCCTGGAGGAGCAGATCCTCTTCAATGGCTCGGATCTTGAGCAGGGCTTCACCGAGACGGCCGCCTTTGGTCTGCTGGACGTTCAAGGCTTCCAGTAGCTTGGCTTCCGAGAGTCCGAATTTTTGTTCGAGGATGGCCCCGAGCAAAGGTCTGATCACAGGTGCGTGCTTGGCCAGTCTATCCATTTTCCCAATTCTAGGGTTTGTCCTACTTCCTCTGTTAGGCTCAAGATCACGTAACTACGAGAAAGATCATAAGTTACTCCTGTCCCACCGGCCCTGACAAGAAGCGAGAGCCATAGCCCCCCATCTGGGGAGTATACCCAGGGATGCGAGTGGTGTGGCGCGGATGAGAGGAAGACCTCGATATCCGACGGCTAACGAATGTCGAACATCATGGTCGTACGCTGATTACTGCGTAAGATGTCGAGTTTGACGGACTTTTCGTTGCGAAGTTGTTGAAATAATGACAGCATGGTACCGGGGTCTTTGATTTCCACCCCATTCACCTGCTTCAAGACATCGCCATATTGCAGCCCGATCTTCTCGTAAAAGCTGTTCTTGGCAATGTAGTCCAAGCGGAAGCCGGTCATGGCGCCGTTGGCCAAGACGGGAACGGCACGGGCCTGCGACAACAGCTTGGGGAGATCATTCAAGGCCTGTTCAACTTCGCGACGATCGAGAACTTTCTTGATCTGACCTCCGGCGACCGCCGCTGGAGGACCGGTTGACACGACCTGCGCGGTCGGCGGACTCTCCAGTCCGGTGGATAATGGCAAGAACTCCTGTTGAGTGCCCTGCCGAACCAGAATCCCGCTTCGTTGGATGTCAGCAATCTCGCCGATGTCCGGGATCTCTTCGTGGAGCCGGACGAACAATTGTCGCTTGCTTACCAACTCTTCGATGATGGCTGAGACGCCGCCGCGGTCTCCGACGACGACCCCAAGCAATTTCAGCTTTGATGCGAGGTTTAAGGGTTGCCGCATGGGGGCATTTCCCGGACCTCCAGACATCACGCCCTCGGCAACGTTGACCGGATCTGGCGGAAGCGGAAACAGCCCGCTCATGCGCACATGTTCGGCGAAAGCCGAGGGCGACTGGGTCGCCGAACTGTCCTGGTCAACTGCCCGCGGCAACGCGACCCCCGAAGGTAGGAACAAGGCTTCGGCAATGACGGCATTGATCGTGTGAGCGATCAAAAACGTCACGCCGAGCATAAACACGAGTATGATCGCGCGACGAGACGTCATCGCGGGAATGGCTCCGATGGTCGGGCGTGCATCGTGGGCTATTGTAATGCGCTCACTGGAGAGGCGCAATAGATGGTGGCCTTTTGGAAGAGAGAACCGAGAGAACCACGATGGTCACACAGGGGATCTAGAGCGACAGGCAAGAGATGCATGAGTAAGTAGACAATCCCTCGCAATCGTTCCATAATTTCGCCCAGCAATTCAGTTCTTCTTGTGGAGGTGCGGAACGTGAAGAAAGCGTTGATCACCG
The DNA here is from genome assembly GCA_025935475.1 of Nitrospira sp. Lineage (GTDB taxonomy): Bacteria > Nitrospirota > Nitrospiria > Nitrospirales > Nitrospiraceae > Nitrospira_C. Next base: position 3,863 of record JAICVE010000116.1, read on the forward strand.
GCATTACCGGCCAGGACGGGTCCTATCTGTCCGAATTTCTCCTCAAGAAAGGCTACGAGGTCTATGGGATTATCCGACGTTCGAGCTCTTTCAACACTGGGCGTATCGACCCCATCTATCAGGACCCCCATGTGCCCCAGCGGAGTTTGCACCTGGTCTATGGGGATCTCAACGATGCCAGTTCGCTGAACCGAATTTTGCGAACCGTTCAGCCGGATGAAATTTACAATCTCGGCGCACAAAGTCACGTGCGCGTGAGCTTCGATATTCCGGAATATACCGGAGAGATCACCGGACTGGGCACCATTCGCCTGCTCGAAGCCATTCGTGAATCAGGCCTGAAGCCCAAGTTCTACCAGGCTTCCTCGAGCGAAATGTTCGGCAAGGTCCTCGAAGTCCCTCAACGGGAGACGACGCCGTTCTATCCGCGCAGCCCCTATGGCGCAGCAAAAGTGTATTCGTATTGGATCACGGTCAACTATCGGGAGGCGTACAATCTCTTTGCTTGCAATGGCATTCTGTTCAACCACGAATCGCCGCGCCGCGGAGAAACGTTTGTGACCAGAAAGATCACGAAGGCGGCGGCGCGCATCAAACTGGGCATTCAGCACGATCTCTATCTCGGCAACTTGGACGCCAAGCGCGACTGGGGATATGCCGGCGACTACATCGAAGCGATGTGGCTGATGCTGCAAGCCGATGCTCCCGACGACTATGTGATCGCCACCGGTGAAACCCACAGCGTTCGAGAGATGCTGGAACTCGCCTTTGACCGCGTCCAGCTCGATTGGAAGCCGTACGTCAAGATTGACCAGAATTACTACCGTCCGACGGAAGTGGATCTGCTGATCGGGGACGCCAGAAAGGCGAAGCGGAAACTCGGATGGGCGCCCAAGATCGGCTTCCATGAATTGATCAATATGATGGTGGATGCCGATGTCGCCGCTGAGCGTGAACGATTGGAAGGGGTGAACGGAAAGCCGTAGCCATGGCATCGTTCTGGTCGGACAAGCGAGTGGTGGTCACGGGCGGGGCGGGGTTCTTGGGCTCGTTTGTCGTGGAGCAACTCAGGACGAAAGGATGCCGCCAGATCATCGTGCCACGGAGCCGAGACTACGACCTCGTCGAGATGGACGCGGTGCGTCGCCTGTATGCCGACACGACGCCGGATGTCCTGATCCATCTCGCCGCACGCGTGGGAGGGATCGGCGCCAATCAAGCCAATCCTGGACGATTTTTCTACGAGAATCTCATGATGGGCAGTCAGCTCATCGAAATCGGTCGTCAGCGCGGCCTCGGCAAATTGGTCGCCATCGGCACGATTTGCGCCTACCCCAAGTTTGCGCCGATTCCCTTCCAAGAAGATGATATTTGGGCAGGCTATCCGGAGGAAACCAATGCGCCCTACGGCCTGGCAAAAAAAATGATGCTCGTCCAATCACAGGCGTACCGGCAACAGTACGGATTCAATTCAATCGTGCTCTTCCCGGTGAATTTGTATGGACCCCACGATAATTTCGACCTTCAAACCTCGCACGTGATCCCGGCACTCATCCGAAAATGCGTGGAAGCCAGGGATACAGGAGCATCGGAGATTGTCTTATGGGGTGACGGAACACCTACGAGGGAATTCCTCTATGTCGAGGACGCCGCGGAGGGCATCCTTCTCGCCGCTGAACAGTACGACGACTCCCGACCGCTCAACTTAGGGACCGGGGAGGAGATCAGCATTAACGGTCTTGCGACCATGATCGCTACGGAAGTCGGATACACGGGCCGGATCGCCTGGGACAAGACCAAACCGAATGGTCAGCCCAGGCGATGCCTGGATGTGAGCCGTATCAAGCAGACGATCGGATTCCAAGCCAAGCATACTCTTCGTGACGGGCTCAAGAAGACGATCGCCTGGTTTCACGCCCACCGTGAGACATTACGGGAAGTGCACTTTTAGTGTTCCTCCGATGCCGCCAACCGGCCTGTCGCTTTCGCCGTTCGTTCTAAGCCATTGACCCATAAAGCCGGCCTTCCTGCCTGCGTGTGGCCTGCCTTTTGCTCACGCCTGGCCAGGAAGGCAGAACGTTACGTCACCCCTCACCTCTAAGGACCAATGACATCAGGGCTGAATGCGGCCGAGAATTATGAACGTGGCCTGGTGCTGAGGAAAGCCGGGTTGTTCAAACAGGCCATCGAGGAGTTCGAACAGGCGGCGGCCGACAGTGGGTATGCGCTAAAAGCCTATGCCCAGATCGGCCTGTGCCATAAATCGAGGGGCCAGCAGGAAGAGGCGGTGGCGGCGTTTCGAAAAGCGCTCAAATCCTCCTCCGGGTCAACGAAGGAAAAGGTACAGATTCTCTACGTACTCGGCCGCTCGCTCGAAGTGTTGGGGCGCATGGAGGAAACACTCGAAGCGTACCGGTGGATCAGACGAGAAGATCCCGATTACCGAGATGTCGCACAGCGCATTCAACACCTCAGTTCGAAACGATGGTCAGCCAGCAGCGGGCCCGCCGCTCAGCATTCGTGGGTCAGCGGGGTGCTGCGCTCGTGGCAAAGCTTGATAGGCACGACAAGGTAGTCACAGCTCAGTCAAGTGCCCAACCGCCCGGTAGACGCGCCCGGGATCATCCAAAGACTTCCAACCCAGCACCTCCGTCGAATCTTCGACATACCGTACGGTTCTCATCCCGTTGAGCACGCAAGTGACGCCGGGCGTGCTGGTGAGCACCCACAAGGCCTTGCGCGACATCGATTCCGTTCGTTTGGAGTCGGGGAGCAGGGGATCGATCACTGCGGCCACTTGCTGTGTCCGTGCACGGCTGTTCTCGGCAGCCCTACGGCGCAACATCCCGAGCAAGGCTAAAAACCGTGGGATGTACCGGCTTCTCCACGCCTCCCACTGTTCGGCCGCTGTTCCTTGAAGCATTCGAGGGATCGCCTGAAGGACCTGGTTCACGTGCGGAGCGATCATCTGATGTTCGATCTGTTCCCAATGCTCCAATCCTTGCAGACGGCCCCGTACCGAAGCCAGTTCTTCCGCCCAGTTGAAAAACTCTTTCGGGTGCAGCCCTTTCCCGGCGTGCGGGATGGCCGAGGCCAGCTTAGATCGGTATTCCTCTTCCAGGTCAGCGACAGCACGCAATGCCTCGTCGATGTTTCCAGTTTCTCCTTCCAACGGAACATCCGCCAGACGGAGCATGCCGCCACGAGAGGACGGCATGGCATTGAGCGGCCGATTCACGAGGACGGCGAGATCGTCCTGCTGCGCCAGCTCCAGGACGGTCGTCTCATCTCGCGGTCCGGTATTCGGCCGGCTCCAGGCATCGCTTTCGAACAGATTCATCGGACACTGCAGTACCGCGAAGTGATGTTGTGACGTCCCGCACGATTCGGCCGCGCGGGTAGCCGCCGAGACGAACTGGAACAATGACGTCGATTCAGGATCGTCGGCATCTCGTCCTACAGTGTTTGACGACACTCCGTACCAACCGATGCGGCCATCAGCCACCTGGTTTTCTAAATAGGCGAATGCTTGTTCGATGCGTGCATAGAACCGCCTTCGCAGCTCGACCACGTTGCCTTCCTCTCGTTGCGCCGCTTCAGACAACATATACTCCGGATTGTGCAACAAACAGACATCAAGAGTGGCCAGACCCAAGCGGTCGAGGGAGGCGTCGAGTTGATCAGCAAGAAATTCCGGATGGATGCAGTGCCAAATGCCCTCGCCGTATTTCACCATCTCAGGGTAGGGGCGTCCCGCTCGTTCCCGGGCTTCGGCCTCCTTGAGATTGTGTCCCTGCACATACCCGATCTTCGAGACGACGATGACTTCATCTCTCGCGAGGTCACCCTTGGCCACGAGACCGCGGAGGACCGACCCCACCAGGCGTTCACTTTCACCGTCCATATAATTGGTGGAGGTATCGACGACGTTCACGCCGGATGCGAATGCGGTGCTGAGCGCGGTCGCGTACTCTGGATCAGTGCCGTCGATTCGATACCCACCGAATCCGAGTCGAGATCCCGTGAGAGCCGTCTTGCCAAACCGCCTAAAGCCATTTTCGAAACGTCGGTCAGGGCGCGGGACAGTGACAACACGCGCGGCATATCCCGCCGTGCCTTCTACGGAAGCACGGCCGTCAAGCAGCCGTCCCTGCAGTTTCAGCCCAGCGACCGTCCGGGAAGACCGCGTGGAGGATTCACGTAACACTTCAGCGACGGCCATGGCATCGGTCAATGGTTGTTGGCACGAGAAGTTCCGGCACACATAGAGCGCCGCACGCCCAGCCACTGTCTGTTTCCCGGCAAGCAGTGGATGAGCCGACCCTCCATCCGAACGATGAGTGACGGCGATAATGCGGTTTGGGAGGTACGCCGTTCGCATCG
>JAICVE010000404.1 GCA_025935475.1 Nitrospira sp.
ATTCGGATGCCACCTGATCGGCGCGATGGTTCTCTGCTCCGTGTGGATCTGGTCCGACGCAACCGCGAGTGCGCAGACCGTTTCAAGCGTCCGTTCATTCGACGGGGGTGTAGCTCCGCTTTTCAATCTGACCGGGCCGGCGAGTTTATATGTGGACAGGCAGGGGACTCAGGGGTTTATGTACACGCCCGGTCTCAATTTCGAATCCTACAACTTCCGTAATCCCACCACCGGTCAGGCCTGGAGCGGCGCCGTGATGACGCTCGGTCCACAACTTTCCATCGGACTCATTCAGGGAGCCAATCAACCCGGAAATGCAATTGTGTTGCCCGGTCCCCCGCGAGCGACCCCTCCGTTAGTGGACATTCAGTCCACGATCCTTGACGATATTCCATAGCCTGAATAGATCCCCATTTCTGCCTCTCTCGCATCTGCGAGAACGCCATGTCGTGGCTTATGGCTGGTTGGCCAGTTGCCATGTGAGCGCCAGCACGTAGCGGGCGACGGACTGTAGAATCTCCGGATTGACCGTGTCCGCCGTATCGCTCGGCAGATGAAAATGCGGATGCGCGCCGCCGCTCACGACGGTTACGGTCGGGACACCCGCCTCCTTGAAGGGCACATGGTCGCCTCCCGGAAAGTAGCCGAACACGTCGAGTTTGTCTGCGAGACCGGCTAGCTCGCCGATGCGCTGCGCAGTGCTCCGCTCCACCTCGGTCACCCCCACCGTTAACCGTCCATTGCCCGCGCCGGCGTGATCGACGTTGATCATGCCAATCGTTTTCGCCAGAGGCACGATCGGCTGTGACACATATAGCTTTGACCCCAACAGTCCCTGCTCCTCTCCGCTGAACGAGAGGAAGAGCACCGAGCGTTTCGGCGCCGCTGGGGCGAGTGCAAGGATCCGCGCGACTTCCAGCAATACCGCGGTGCCCGACGCATTGTCGTCGGCTCCGGCAAACAAGTGGCCGGCCTGTTGCCCGAAGTGATCTCGGTGCGCGCCGAGGAGCACCGCCTCATCGTTGTTCGGCGCATAGCCACGGATCACAGAGATCACGTTGAACAGCGTACCTGTCTCGACCTGGCTGGTCCATTTCATCTGCACAGTGGCCTCTGTCCGCATCGACCGGGAGCCGCCGGGACGGTTCAGTGTCTCTTGAATGTTGCGGAAGGTCCCAGCTTCGGTCGTGGCCTGGGCAAGAATCCATTCTGCGGCGTCGGTGCTGATCCAGGCTCCAGGCAGCTGGTCCTCGGTCACTGTGGAGGAGTAATACGCACTCGGCACTCCTGTGACACCTCGGCGCTGTTCATAGGCGCTCAAAATCGGGCCTGTGGCTGTGAGGTAGCCGACGGCGCCACGCTGCTTGGCGAGGCGTTCTTTCTCGGCGTGGCTGACGGGTTTAGCATAGGTCTCGGGTTTCCCGCGGAGAAAGAGGACGATCGTATTGCGAACATCCAGCCCTGCATAGTCGTCGATGCCGGATGATGGATCGACGATGCCATAGCCGACGAAGACCACGGGGCCTTGGATGTCGGCAGAAGGGGAATCGAGGACGGGGAGAAACTGAGAGCCGCTCTGGAGCGCGTGGCGCTGTCGCGGCGTGACGAATTCCACGAGCGACGGTTCGCTGATCCTTCGTGTCGGCACGGCCGCCGTTTGCTTCCATTCTCGCTGTGGCAATGGATTCGTCCGGTTTTCCGGCGGAAGCGCCGGGGAGCGGTGGAGGCGCAGTTCGCTGAACCGGTTGGCGATGAATGTTGCTGAGGCTTCGTCTTGTGCGCTGCCGGTGAGCCGGCCTCCGTACGCCGTTCCGCTCAAGGTCTGAATATCGGCCAGCATGCGCTCGACCGAGATTTGTTCCAGTGCTGACGAAAGCGCGTTTACGCTGGAAATGGTTGATTCAAGAGAGGAGCCGGCGCACAGAGGAGATGCCAGGAAGGTGAAGCATCCGCAGGCGAAACAGGTCGTCAAGCAGCGTTTCATATAACCCGGTTGTGCACTATAGCATGGACTGTGAGATTCATTGCAGGGTTGTCGGCCGCAGGGTACGATGACCAGCGCCGAACTGAAGGATGATCTGTGGATCTTTCATCGACCGACCGCGTGCCCAACCGTTTGATTACTGAATCCAGCCCGTATCTCAAGCAGCATGCTGACAATCCCGTGGAGTGGTATCCGTGGGGGCCAGAAGCGTTGTCACGCGCCCAAGCGGAAGACAAGCCCATCTTGCTGTCCATCGGCTACTCCGCCTGCCATTGGTGTCACGTGATGGCGCACGAGTCTTTTGACAAGCCAGAAATCGCGGCGTTGATGAACCGACACTTCATCAATGTGAAAGTCGATCGGGAAGAGCGTCCCGATCTCGACGACATCTATCAGAAATCCGCGCAGGTGTTTACCGGACGCAGCGGCGGCTGGCCGCTGACCATGTTCCTGACGCCCAATCAGGAACCCTTCTATGGAGGAACCTATTTCCCACCCGTGCCGCGCCATTCCCTGCCGGCCTTTCCCGATGTGCTGCGAGGCGTCATCGAAGCGTATCGCAACCATCCAGACGAGGTGCGCAAGAACATCGAACGGGTCAAAACCGGCTTGCAGAGAGTCTCGACGCCGAAGAGCTCCGCAGAGCTCCCCACCAACCGGCTCCTGGATCAGGCTGGCACCGAGCTCGCGCGGTGGTTCGATCAGGTGCATGGCGGATTCGGCGAAAGTCAGAAATTTCCGACGGTCCCTCCATTGAACGTGATGCTGCGGCAGTCGGTCAGGAAGGCCGATCCCTCCCTTCGCGAGAAGGTATTGCACCAGCTGCGGACCATGGCGGCAGGCGGTGTCTACGATCACGTCGGAGGGGGATTCCACCGCTATGCCGTCGACGTCGAATGGAAGGTCCCTCATTTCGAAAAAATGCTTTATGACAATGCCCA
>JAICVE010000082.1 GCA_025935475.1 Nitrospira sp.
CAGTTCTTACAAGTAATCCTGCCCAAGGTGCATCGACGATGAGTGCGGATCAGGCGGCGGAGGACGTATCCTGTGTGATCTGCTGTGCCGATAACGGAGCGGCGATCTGCTCCAACGAACGGCCTTCGGCCTTGACGCCCAGCATGAGCTCCACCACAGCGCCCACCAGCATCAATCCAGCCCCAAGCAGATAGCCGTAAAACACGCTTGTCACCGACGTTTCGATCATCCGACCGTAGAGCCAGGGAGCAATGATGCCCGCCCCTTGCGCCACCATGAAGAAAAAAGCGATCGCCATGGCGCGGATTTCCATCGGGAAGATCTCGCTGACCGTGAGGTACGCGGCGCTGGCGCCCGCTGAGGCAAAAAAGAAGATCGACGACCAGGCCAAGAGGTGCGTGGTCACCGTGAACGAGGCAGTCCAAAACAGGTACCCGGTCAGCGCCAGCAGCACTCCCGCCGCGGCATATGTGAAACTAATCATTTGTTTCCGGCCGATCGTGTCGAAAAATCGTCCCAACAACAGAGGTCCGAGAAAATTCCCGAGCGCGAACGGCAACAGATAGAGGCCGATCGTGGTCGTCGGCACGTCGTAATACTTGGTCAGGACGAACGGAAAGGAAAAGGACACCGCGTTGTACATGAAGGATTGCGTGATCATCAACGCAAGCCCCAGAACTGTTCGGCGGGGATAGGACTGAAAGAGTTCCCGCGCCACGGTGCCGATGGTCGTGCCGTGCGGACGTGTGCGCACCGTGATCGAGCCTCTCGCTTCGGGCAGGACCTTTAATCGTTCGTCCCGCGAGACCTGCCGTTCGATGCGTGTGACAATGTCCTCGGCTTCGTCGATCCGGCTGTGGGTCATGAGCCATCGCGGACTTTCCGGGACGAATCGACGAACCAGAATGATCGCAATCCCAAGCACCGCCCCGAAGATAAAACAGAGACGCCATCCCAACCACTCGGGAATGATGCGTGGGTTCAGCAGTAAGACGGACAGCAGGGCACCCGTCGCGGAACCGAGCCACCAGCTGCCGTTGATCGCGAGATCCGTGTGGCCGCGGCGCCGGGCCGGTATCAGTTCGTCGATCGCCGAGTTGATGGCGGCATATTCCCCTCCAATGCCGGCTCCCGTCAAAAACCGGAAGCACATGAGGCTTGCCAGATCCCAGGCAAACGCCGTGAGGATCGTCGCCGCCAGATAGAGCAGCAACGTGATCATGAACCACTTTTTCCGTCCCTGTCGGTCCGTGAGATAGGAGAACACGAGCGCCCCAATGACCGACCCCGCCAGATAGGCCGAAGCCGCCAACCCCACCTCGGATTCAGTGAGCGCGAGCGTCGTCTGATGGGTGAGGACGGGCCCCAAGGCCGCTACGATCGAGACCTCAAGTCCGTCGAGCAGCCAGGTCACCCCAAGCGCCGACACGACAAGCCAGTGCCAGTTCGACCAGGGTAAACGATCCATCCGCTGAGGAATATTCGTGACGATGAAAGGAGGCGGCTCGACCATTGGTCACCATCCCAATTGCCAGCGATGTCCGTTCCGCTCGAGCAATTGGTCTGCCTCAGTCGGCCCCCACGTCCCCGCCGTATAGAATACTGGCTCGCGCTTGCCCGCCAGCAGGGGATCGTAGAGTCGCCAGGCGGTCTCAGTAAAGTCGGCGGTGACGAAGAGCGTTTGATCGCCAATCATGATGTCCCGCAAGAGCGTCTCATAGGCCTCAGGCAGGTCACCTCCAAAGGCCTGCTTGTAATCGAATTGGAGCGCACGGTTCGTGAAGCTGAATGGGCGGCCCGGAGTCTTGACTGAGAAGCCTAGCGCAAACCCTTCGCTGGGCTGCAGTGTGATGACGAGTTGGTTGGGATCGAGGCTGCCGGGATCGAGGGAGCGAAACACGAGGAAGGGCGCCTGTCGAAAGATCACGGCGACCTGCGTGATCTTGCGCGGCAGGCGCTTGCCTGTTCGCAGATAGAATGGCACGCCGCGCCACCGCCAATTATGGATTTCCATTTTCAGGGCCACGAAGCTCTCAGTCAACGAGTCCGGCGGGACGCTTTTTTCCTCCCGATAGCCGGGAATCCTGTGCCCATCGAATTCCCAAGCCCGATACTGACTGAAGACCACGTCAGAAGGGTCGATCGGCGGAATGGAGCGCAACACTTTCAGTTTCTCTGCTTGGATCGCATCCGCTTCGAAGGACACAGGAACTTCCATGCCCACCACCGTGACCAGTTGCGTCAAATGGTTTTGGACCATATCGCGCAAGGCCCCTGCTTCGTTGTAGTAGGCGCCGCGATGCTCGACGCCGATATCCTCGGCCACGGTCACCTGCACACATTCCACTGACTCGCGCTTCCAGATGGACTCGAAAATGGGATTCGCAAAACGGAAGGCCAGCAGGTTTTGCACCGTCTCCTTGCCCAGATAGTGGTCGATTCGATAGATCTGCGATTCGTTGAGAGAGCGGTGCAGGAGGGTATTCAACTCACGGGCTGAGCGGAAATCGTGTCCGAAGGGCTTCTCGAAGACCACCCGCACCCATCCGCGGCTTTTCAGCAGGCAGGCTTGGGCAAGACGTTCGACCGCTTCCGGAACGGCCGTCGGTGGCAGGGCCAGGTAAAAGACACGGTTTTCCGGAAGAGTACGGGCGAGTTCCACCTGCCGGATGTACTTGCCCAGTCTCTCATAATCTTCGGCTTCGCCGCGACCAACCGATTGGTAATGCAGATATTCCTCACACCACCGACGCAAATCCGGCGCATTGCGCGCGACGGATTTGTTCAGACTTTCGTACGCCCAAAGCCGAAACGCCTCTTCGCTCATCTCCGGCTGCGCCGCCCCGAGGATGAGTGTATTTTGTTTCTCCAATTCGCCGTACGTGCGAAGGTGAAAGAGCGCGGGCAACAGCTTGCGCGTCGTCAAATCACCAGTCGCCCCTAGAATGACGAAGAGATGCGGTTCGACAGACTCGGCCATAAACCCCCGTCGCCTTTCGTCTCTCTTGACCGTACGATTTACAGGTTGATCAGGTCAACCCACCAAACCCCTGACTAGGATGTGGGACCTTGACCGCGGGATCCAGGAACACCAGAAGGACAGGACAGATGAAGCAGGGCTCAGCGCGAATGTTTCCTGAATGAAGGGCGTCGTAAGCGGCGGCGGCAACATCGTATCACGTCGGAAGCAGCGTCACATGCACGGCTCGTTCGCGAGGCCCGTCCAATTCAACCAACAGCACCGATTGCCAGGTGCCCAAGGCCAATTGTCCGTCCGTCACGGGTACGGTGAGCGAGGGGCCCAGGATGGATGCGGCCATGTGCGACCAGGCATGCGACGGGTCATGGGCGTGACGAAAACCAATTGACGGAATGATTTGCTCGACAACATCGAGCAGATCCTGTTCAGTCCCCTCACCGATCTCGCCGGTTGTGAGGGCTGCGGTGGTATGCGTGATGAAGAGCGCACACAGGCCGTGCCGAATCTTTGCACGTCGGATCAGCGACTGAATGCGCTCCGTCAGATCGACGACCTCCTTGAGACGTTCGGTACTCACCCGCAGTACGTCCGCCATACGGTCTTTCCCTCCCCGATCCGACCTCCCCGCATCCTACACAAGCCGGGCGCGAGGAAGAAAGTCTTAGCGACCTGAGGATCGGGTTAGAGCAGTTGGCCAGGCACTTTGACGATGAAGGCATCCAACCGGTTGCCGCCGAGATTAGTCGTCCAGATGAAATACCGACCGGTGACGTCGAGATTACCCTTGGGGGACTTGTCGTAGTCCCTTCCTGCCCCCGTCGGATTCGCGTTTCCACCCGACGCATCGAGATCGGTCATGACCGGGGCGACCACCAATTGGGTCAGGGAACCGTCTAGCCGGAAGCAGAGACTCTCATTTTGCGCGTAGGTGCGCCGGTCGGCGTTGCTGCCACAGGCATACTGCTGTTCCATCGGAATCCCCGATTGAGCATTCGTATGGCTGATATGCTGGGCCTGCACCAGATCCCAGTTGTAGTCCTTGTGATTCACGGGCCCGCGAGTGAATGGCGAGAGGTTCCAGGCTATCGTTGCGTTCGGCATTTTGTTGTACCGGTCATGTCCGACCACATAGCCGAAACCCGAATCGTGGTGGCCGAGGCTGCCGACACCGGGCAGATTCAGTAACTGCTGTACACTTCCCGTTTGCAGATCGATGATGCGGTTATCGAAACCATTCTTGCCGTCGATTTGCTCGAAGGTCGTCAGAAAGCGTCCGCTTCTATCGATCTGGCATTCATCCAAGTCGCCGGCTTTCGGGTAGTAGAGGAGCTGACCGGTAGGTTCCAGATAGACGAGGCACCCCAGGTAGTTCGACGTACCCCTCACCCGCAGCGTCGCGGCATGCACCAGGTCATCATTGCTGGAGGACATTTGCCAGATATCGCGGGCGGCGCCGAATTGCCCTGCCACGTCGAAGACGACTTCCGACGCATGTGAAAGCACATCATAACGCAGCATCTTCGAGCCGTCGTTAATGTAGAGGGTACTGGGCCGCGTGGCGCTGAAATACCATCCGGATGTCGTATAGCCGCTCAGATGGTGCCCTGGGGGAAACAGGGGACCGCGATTGGTGATTTCCTCTGTAGATTTGTCATAGCTAAAAAGCGTCGGACCCGTCCCACCATGTGCTTTATTGAGCCCAAGGACGATCAACATTTCGTTGCTGTCGATATGATTGTTCATATTCCGCCAATACGAGTATCCGACCTGCCGGACGCAATCGGCCCCTCCGCAATCTTCTGCGGTCGTAATCCGCATGGCCTCGGTCAGGTATGGTTGTGGAAACGTGAACTTGCCCCGGCCCTCTGGCAAGAACTCTTGCAGCTCGCTCCTCGACCAACGCGGCCGGATGGCGCTGCCCGCTGTTTCGATGAATCCCCCCGGCATCGCTGCGCCTAAAGATCTCCCGTCCCCATCGCCGCCGGAGCCACATGAGAAAAGCAACATGGCAGCACAGGGGACCAGCAACATGACGGCAAGGTTGTAAAGACGACATACCATGAGACAACCTCATTTCCGATGGCGATATGGTTTGGTAATGGAGCGCTAGAACTGTTGCGCTCGAGGTGAACGCACCATACCGCCGACCGAAAACGAGGATGCTAAGAAGCAGGTCAGACTTTGTAAAAAGTCAGTGAAGATCGGATCGATGGAGAGTAAAAACAGAAAGGCGAAACCGGCTAGTCGGCCAAATGTTTGCGCGGCCGCGAGGCGCGAGTTCGCGCGAGAAGAGAAGACACGAAGAGAGAAACCGCCGTCACATACACTCGCATACCCAGGGAACGCATACTAGACCTCCTCAGTGATGTGTCTGGATACAAGGTAAGGGCCGAAGATTAAGGCCGTCTTAGGCAAAGCTTAGAACCTTCTCACCGGCATTAGCCCTCCTGTTCCATCTCTGTTAGTCTGCCGACCATGCCGCAGGTCCTGCTAGCGTTCATCATTCTGTTCGTCGGCGCGGCGCTCCTCCGTGCCTCCAACCTGCTCGACCGGTCGCACGCCGAGCGCCTTGCCGCCCTCGTGTTCTCGATTAGCCTTCCGGCGACCATCCTGGTCTCGCTCGACGAAATTCAGTTCACAGACGAGGCATGGAAGCTCCCGCTGGCGGCCTGCTTCGTCACACTGCCGATGTTGGTCGTCGCGTGGCAACTTTCACAACTACTGCATCTGCCCCGCCCGAGCCGGGGGGGATTCCTTCTAGGCACGGGCTGCATCAATTCCATCTACTTTGCCTATCCTGTCATCCTGGCAACCTTCGGCGACGAGGGGCTCGCACGTGCCGTCCTGTTCGACCTAGGACAGACCACCTTGACCTTGACACTGCTGTATGGTTTGGCGCTCTGGCATGGAACCGGTTCGATCCATGCCGGATCAGCCATGCAGCGCTTCATTGCCGCTTCTCCCCTTTGGGCGTTGATCGGCATCCTGGTGTTGAAACTGTTCGGACTGCATCTGCCCATCTGGCTGCGGGAATTGCTCATACCGATTCACATGACGACGACGCCGCTTGCGAGCCTCGTGCTGGGGCTGTCGATCAGGTTATCGGGTCAAGGCAACCTGAGGCTCGCTGCGTTGGGCGTGCTGGTGCGAATGGGCATGGGCGTGGTGTTGGGATTTATCGCTGCGGAAGTTTTACACCTGGCAGGCGTCGAACGAGCGGTGGTGATCCTGGTGGCGGGAATGCCGTCAGCCGTGACCGCCGTCATCTTTGCAGCCGAGACGGGTCTGGATGAAGAACTAGTCGCCTCGATCGTGGGGTTGTCTGTGGGCGCCGGCATGGCGCTGCTGCTGTGGGTGCCTCAACTTGCGATCTGGCTAGCGGGCTGATTCGCTTTCAAATCGCAGATCTCACGCGTTAAATCTGATGTTCCCTCCAAGCTTGCTCGTACCTCTTCTTCATCCACTGTGGCGGCCGGTGACTCTATTGGCGGGTGGCGCCGAGCGGGGCCCGAGCGCACAGGTCCCCACACAGGGCGGGGGTGCGAGCACGCTTGGGCTGCTCGGCGACACGACCCGGCACAATAAGCCCGCTCACGTTTCCATCATTTCCAATCGTGCATCGAATTCATGCCCGCAGGACACGCAGCGGATGCAATCGGACTCCACCGTAAATTCGTCCGATCGGATGCCCATGCCGCCGCAATCCGGACAACGTGCCAGTTGCACGCGCTGGTCGTCCAGCGTTTCGTATTGACTGCCGCGGAAACAATAGACCGGTTTCCCCTCCAGCAGCCACGGATTGCCCGCATTGTCCACCACGGGAAGGGCGAGATAGTGATGCTTGACATAGTCTTCGATGTCGCGGCTGCTCGCAAATCCATCTTTGATCAATTTGCCGCTTGCCGCCTCATAGAGAGTATTGGCTTTGACGATCGCTTTCGTCGGTCCCATTGCTACCTCCTGGTGCTGGTGCTTGTCGTTTCGTGTTGGCGATCGAGTACCGTCAGACGACTCCGGAGTAATACCGCAGAATGTTCGAAACGGAAATGACACCGATGATTTCGTCGTCCTGCGCCACCGCCAAATGGCGGGTGGCCTGCTCCTTCATGAGCCGCACCGCTTCGATGAGCGGCCGGTCTCCGCGAATGGCCACGAGTGGCTTCCTGACACAGGCCTGGACCGAGGTGGTGTTGGCGTCGAGCCCGTTGGCGACGACGTCGCGCGCGAGCGCGGAGTCGGTAATAAACCCGACGTAGGTCTGACTATCCGTGACGAGGAGAGAGCCGGTTTTCCACTTCTGCATCAAGCGGCCCGCTTCCCGCAGCGTGGCGGTATGCGGCACGCTGCGAAGATCGGGCGACATATGTTCGGCGACCTGCGGGCCGGTCAGGGCATGCTTGTTCGAGGTCAGTTTCTTCGGCTCGTTCGCGCGACGGGCCTCTAATTCGCCGACACAGCTTTCCAGCACACGGCTTCGTTGCATAAGGTTTTGCCGTTCGCCGTCCAGGCCAATGCTTTCGGGAGCCTCCTCAGTCATGTTGACAAGGCCGGCGGCCTCACCCAGCTGCGCATATTGATAGGCGTCCAGCAGGCCGGACGTTTCTCCGAGTAACTCTGCAATCAAGCGCTCTGATTCTGAATCAAATTCTTCGAGCGAACGGCCGGCCTTGCCATGCTTTACGAAGAGCGCCAATTCGGCGAGATGCTTGCGCATGCGCTCGATGCTGCGGTCCAGGGAGAGCCGGGGCTTTTTTGAATTCGTGGTGCGAGTGGCAGCCATAGCACCTCCAATTAGTAGAACGGAGGGAGAGAGGCGGAATCATACCTGTGCGCGCTACGCTGTGGCAAGCACCGGTTCTGCCTCTCGAACAGCCTCTTTTTGAAACCCGCTCTCCGGGAGGAACCACCATTCTTTTGGAGTTGCTGCATGGAAGGACGGCTGGTCAGATCATCGTCCGGCGCAGCGCTGGCCTCCCATTCCGTCCGGTGTACAGCGAATGGTTCCCGAATAATCCGGTCCAACGGGCGCAGGGATCGTATAGGCGGGAACAGGATAGTCCGGCATAGCGGGCCGAACTGGGACTGGCGGCGACGACTGGAGCCTGGCCGGCGCCTCCGTCCGGCCGGCCGATGATGAGGGTGATGGCGCAGGACGTTGTCCGTATGAAGGTTCGATCAGGGACGGCGCCGCATCGGGAGGTGTTGGCTGCCTTGAGGTGTCCGACAGCCTCTCTTCCGACCGTTGGGATTCTTGATCCGCCAGCATGGCGCGAATGGCCTTGAGATTTTCTTCGGCATCGTCCTGCGACGTGAGGTCCATCTCTTGGACGGGGTCACCGACCATGATCAGCCCACAGCCGCCGCCTGACCCCAAGCAGCACATCAGCACGGCTGCCAGACGAATGTCCATTGCGCCGCCCCCCGATCATTCGCGAAACAATCTTACTGGCACCTTGCGTCCTTTGATTCTCGTCCGACCCAAGACCTCGACAATGCCCTTCACCATGGGTTCGGGGACGTCCACGAGAGAGAAGCGCTCCTCGATTTGAATCGCCCCGATGACATTGGAATTTATTTTCGCCTCATTGGCAATGGCGCCGACGAGATCGCCTGGCCGGATGCCCGTGTCCCGTCCAGCTCCCACATAGATGCGTGCCATGCCAGCCTCTCGTCCCCGAGGGGAGGCTCGGCCTGCAGACGGACGTTCGACCGGGCCGGCATGCCCTTGACGCTGCCGGTCATAGGACGACGCCCCATAGCGCGGGTTCGGCCGGTGCGCATCAGGCGGCCTGATCGGCATGGCCGGGATGTCTTCTTCGACCCGTTCGCCTCCCTGAGCGCGGAAGATCAGTTTCATCGCTGCCGCAGCGATCGCGGTGGCGTCGCCAGAATCAGCCATGGCCCGGACGACTCCCTTGAACTCATCGATGTTGTCCGTCCGCAGGGCTTCCAGCACCACCGCTCTCGTACGCTCCAACCGTTTGCCCAGAAGATCCGCGGCGGACGGCACAGACGCCACAGTCACTTTGGCTTTTGTGTGCTGTTCGATGCTTCTCAACAGCCGTTGCTCACGCGGGTCGAGAATCGTGATCGCCGCGCCTTCCCGTCCGGCCCGGCCGGTCCGGCCGATGCGATGTACATAGACCTCCGCCGAAGAGGGCAAATCGTAGTTGATGACGTGCGAGACGTGCGGAATGTCCAGGCCGCGGGCCGCCACATCAGTGGCGACGAGCAATTCCGTCTGCCCCGTACGGAACGCCTGCATGACCCGATCGCGTTGCACCTGACTCATGCCACCGTGAATGGCCTCTGCACGAGAACCACGGCTGTTCAACATCTGGGTGACTTCGTCGACTTCCAGCCTCGTGCGGCAGAAGATGAGTGCCGATTTTGGGCCGGCTATGTCGATAATGCGTGCTAATGTGGCTCCGCGATAGGGCCGCGCGACGATGTAGGCCGTTTGCTGCACCCGAGGAGCCGCGCCAGCCTTCACCGGTTCCTTCTCAATGGTGATTTCGGTCGGATGCTTGAGATGCCGGTGCGCGATCGACTTGATGCGAGGCGGCATGGTTGCCGAAAACAAGGCCGTTTGTTTCACAGCCGGGGTTTGTTCCAGAATGGCATCGAGATCGTCGGCAAACCCCATGTCGA
>JAICVE010000287.1 GCA_025935475.1 Nitrospira sp.
AAGGGATACGTCACGACCCCTCCGTCCTCATTGCGTTGCGCAAGCTTGGCGCCCTCGGCGCAGCCAGACAGAAGTAGGATGAAGCCGCACATGAGGCTTGACCAATTCTTCATGCGGCTCCTATGATAATCGCAATACCCTCTCTATCTCGCAAAAGACTGTCCTCAGGAGGTCTACCATGATTCGCCGAATCGCCATCTCGTTGCTCGGACCATTGTTGATCGCCGGGATGACGACCGTCGTCTCCGCGCATCATTCGTATCTCTTGTCCGTCCAGCAATTGCGTGCTGGCCTCAACAAAGCGCCGTCGATGGCGCAAAAAGGTTTTGTGCTTATCGACGTCCGTTCGCCCGAAGAACATGCAGCGGGTTTCATCCCCGGCACCGATCTGAACATTGATTTCCGTGAAATCAAAACGCGCCACCGGGAAATCGGCGTCCCCTTGGATGAGCACGTCGTGGTCTACTGCCAATCCGGCCATCGGAGCAACATCGCGGCTGAAACGTTGGCGGATCTCGGCTATACCCACGTCTACAATGTCCGCGGCAGCATGAATGCCTGGGTCGAGGCCGGCTATCCGGTGAGCCGCTAAAGGCACGTTCGGTCCACCAGAACGCCGTTGCCGCGCTGCTGTCCGCACTTCTTCACCGACGTGAAAGGGCCCCGCGCGGGCTGATGCCGATCACCGCCGGCAGGCCGATATGACCGGTCGGTCCGCTGTTCAAAAGTGCCATCCAAGAATGGCTTCCTGCGGCTTTCTCAGCAGCCTTTTGTAATGCGGGACTGATCGACACATCAGACGACGACCCTCCATCCATCGCCATCGCCTGTCGGATCTGGGGATAGGCCTCATGCAAACATCGCCCGATCGCGTGCAGGGAAACGGGCTCCGTCGTCTTCATGAGGAGGATGTGCCCGTTCTTCAGCTCGCCAACGATGGTCTGCTGTGATTGCTTGCCGGTCGGATTGACTCGGACTTTGCCGGTGCGGTCCAAGAGCATCAGCGATTGCGCCGCTTCCCCATAGGGAGGCTGCTGCTCATTGAACGGATCGATTGAGAGATCCAGGATCCCGGCCGTTGCTGTGCCTGCCTCAGTTGGTTCGGCAACAAACAGTCCCATCCACGATGTATGGCGTTTGCCTCCCACCGGCTTTCCCTGCGCGTACAGCAGCCCCAAATACGAAAAGTTTTCGCGAAAGAGCCCGGCGTTGAACACGAGGTCATGGCCGGTTCGCCTCTGCCATTCGTGAATATCGGGCGGCTCTTCAAACGGCTCATTGCGGAAATAGTGCACAAAAATCCGGTATTGGAGCGGATCGATCTCTGAGACAACCAGCGGAGGCACGTCGCTGCAGACAGAAGAGGGGTCCCAGACCCCAATGGCCAGCCCCTCGGCAGGATGGTCCCAAACGATGGTTTGCGCCGATACGGGATGGAAGGGCGAGAGGAAAGGAATAAGTCCGGTGACGATCCCGAGGACACCCACCCAGAGCCGAGAACGACGTCGCTTCATCGTGTTCAATAAAAGTATAGGGAGCGTGTGGTCCAGCGTCACACCAGGTCCCTGGATGGAAAATCAGCGTACACGTCTAGTGCGACGCCCGTTTCGCGGCTGGTTGTGGATGCGCGGTCGAAGAGGCATCAAGAATCTTTCTCACCGTGCGTGCCAAGAGTTCCGGCGTGAACGGCTTTTGAAGAAATCCGCTAGTGCCTCGCTCATGACCGGCCAGGATGCCGACATCATCCGTGAACCCGGACATGAAAAGGATCCGCAATTCGGGTTTGATCGTCATCAAATGTTGAGCCAGTTCTCGACCGCCCATCCCTGGCATCACCATATCGGTTAACAACAGGTCCAGCCGATCTAGTTCCTGCGACGCGAGCAGGCAGGCCTCCAAACCCTGCTTCGCCTCGATCACCCGGTATCCCAGCTTCCGCAGAGCGTCTCGGAGCAAAATGCGCACGCTGGTATCGTCCTCGACCAACAAAATGGTTTCGCTACCTCCCGCCGGTTGGGCGGAAACCTCCGGGGACGACGCCGGATGCGCGTCGGCGGAGATCCTGGGAAAGAAGATGTCGAATCTCGTGCCATGGCTGACACGGCTCGTGACGTCGATGGCGCCGCCGGATTGGGTGACGATGCCGTAGACGGTTGAAAGGCCGAGACCGCTCCCCTTCCCTTCCTCTTTGGTGGTGAAGAACGGCTCAAAGATGTGGGCCTGAGTCTCGCGATCCATCCCGCTCCCGGTGTCGGCAACCGACAATTTGACATACGGTCCCGGCGGCAGCGGATCGACATGATACAGCGGGCTCTTCGCCAACTCGACCTGAGCGGTCTCGATGGTCAACGTTCCGCCGTTGGGCATCGCATCGCGGGCGTTCAGTACCAGATTCATGAGGACTTGTTCCAGCTGTGCCTGGTCGGCCCGGACTTGGCTGTTGCCGGGATCGAGCGTGATGACAAGACGAATGTCGGTGCCGATCAATCGCTGCAGCATCACTTCCAGGTTGGCAACGACATTGTTGAGGCTCAAGTGCTTCGGTTCGAGCGGCTGCTTGCGGCTGAACGCCAGTAGTTGACGGACCAGCGTGGCCGCGCGTTCTCCGGCCTTCTGGGTTTCCTCGATCTTGGTGTACAGGGGATGCTCGCGGCCCAGTTCCGTCGCGAGAACGTGGCTGTATCCCATGATCACCGTCAAGAGGTTGTTGAAGTCATGGGCGATGCCTCCGGCGAGCCGACCGACCGCCTCCATCTTCTGTGCCTGCCGGAACTGGCGTTCGCTCTGTGTCAGCGCCTCCTCGGCCCTCTTGCGCTCGCGGCGCTCATCTCGTTCGCGAAGCGCGCGCTGCACTGAGGGGACGAGTCGGCCCAATCGCTGCTTCAAGACGTAGTCTGTCGCGCCATGGTGCATCGCATCGATGGCCAATTCCTCGCCGATCGTGGCAGAGACAAAGAGAAATGGGATGTCCGGCGCTTGCTGGCAGGCCAGCGAGAGTGCCGTCATGCCGTCGAAGCCTGGGATGGAATAATCCGCGAGAATGAGATCAAAGGCGCCCGTTTCAAGCGCGGCGACAAAATCGCCGCGCGTATCGACTCGCCGGGCGGTGAACTCGAGTCCTGCCTCCGACAGCGTTGAGGCTACGAGATCGGCGTCGACAGGGTCGTCTTCCAGAAGGAGCAGACGGAGCGGGGTTTTCACAGATCCTCTTGGGCAGGTACCTTGACGCTAGGAGCTGGGGTGTGCAGCGGACTTAACTCCCCTCGGGCGGCGGTTCGTTGAGCACTCCCCAGAATACGCCGAGTTCCTTCACCGCCGAGATGAACTGCTGAAACTCCACAGGCTTGACCACATAGGCATTGGCGCCGAGCGCGTAGCTCTGGGCCAGGTCGCGTTCTTCACGCGACGACGTCAGCATGACGACGGGAATCGGCTTCAGATTCACATCATTTTTGATCGTTCGCAAGACCTCGATGCCGTCGACTTTCGGCATCTTGAGATCTAGGAACACCACGACCGGGTTGCCGCAATCCCGGCTTTTGTAGGCTCCACGACAGTAGAGATAATCCAACACTTCTGCTCCATCATGACAGACGACCACTTTGTCCGCAATGTGGTGCTCTTCCATTGCGGCCAGCGCCAGTTCCGCATCGCGCGGATTGTCTTCCGCCAAGAGGATGGGTTTCACGGTCGTCATGAGGACGTCCTCTTCAAGGGCAGCGACACATAAAACGTCGCGCCCTGGTCAATGGCTCCCTCGGCCCATGTCCGTCCGCCGTGACGATGAATGATCCGTCGCACATTCGCGAGGCCAATGCCGGTCCCCTCGAATTCATCGTTCCGGTGAAGCCTCTGAAACACGCCGAACAGCTTGTTCACGTACTGCATGTCGAAGCCGACGCCGTTGTCACGGACAAACACGGTGACCTCTCCGCCGGTGTCCCGGGACGCGCCGATCTCGATACGCGGCTTCGGTCGGGTCGCGGTGAACTTCACGGCGTTGCTGAGCAGATTCATGAACACCTGCCGCAACATGGCTGGATCCCCCGGCACGTCCGGCAATGAGCCAATTGTCCAGGAGATCGTGTTGGCTTGCAAGTCAAGACGCAAATCATGAATCACGGTTTTGATGAGCTGATTGAGATTGACCGTGCTGTGAAGCATTTCCTGGCGTCCCATGCGCGAGAACACCAGCAGATCGTCGATGAGTTGTCCCATTTGTTTGGCGGAGTCGGAAATGGTGTCGAGATAGCGCCGTGCCTTCCCGTTCAAAGCCTCGCCGGAGGTTTTCGACAGAAGCGCCGCGTA
>JAICVE010000458.1 GCA_025935475.1 Nitrospira sp.
ACTATCCGTCCGGGTTGCCGATGCTCCTTCCAGTATCGGAGAGACTGCTGCTCAATTCGAGAGGTTGAGGTTTCCCGCGCCGAGAAGTCAGGAAGACGCAAGGCTCTATCAACGCATGATTGACGCCCGTGTTAGCCATGGGCAGGCGTCGAAATGGTACGGTCTTGTCGCACGCCGGGTACAGACAAGAATCGAAGAGGATGAGATGCTGTATCCGGTGTTGGGGCTGCTGGCGACCTCGACGGCGATCGTGCTGTATCCGTTAGTACGATGGAACGTACGATCTGTGTTGTGGGACGGGTCCGACCCTGATGCCGACGATGATCCGGTTCAACGGTTTTGTACGGCGCGGCTGGAGGAACGTCACCGGTCGCTCGTACCATAAGAAGCCCTCTGGTAAGGCCGCTTTCTGGGATCCTGTCTTATTGACACCTCCTGTCCTGCCACGTAGCGTATCCTTCTGCCCCTTATGGCTGGCAAGCGGATCATCATCATCGGAGGCGGATTCGGCGGACTGACCGCGGCCCGAGCGCTGCGTCGGGATGACGTCGTGCTTATTGACCGGACCAATCATCACCTCTTTCAACCGCTCCTCTATCAAGTGGCCACGGCGGCGTTGTCCCCGAGCGACATTGCGTGGCCGTTACGCACGGTGTTCCGTTCCCAGCGCAATGTCCGCGTTCTGATGGAAGAAGTGATCGCGATCGACCGCGCAGTCCGATCCATTCGCTTCCGCGAGAGTCCCCCGATGTCCTTCGATGTACTCATTGTCGCGCCCGGTTCCCGGCACGCGTACTTTGGTCATGACGAATGGGAGCCCTTGGCCCCGGGGCTCAAGACGCTGACGGACGCCGTTCTGATGCGCGAGAAGATGCTGCTCGCGTTCGAGGAAGCTGACCGCCGTCGCGCCGCCGGCGGTCCGGACGAGCAACTGACTTTCGTGATCGTGGGGGGCGGTCCCACCGGCGTCGAATTGGCTGGCGCACTCGCGGAAATCGGCCGGAAGGCCATGGGGCCGGATTTTCCTACTCTGCGTCTCGAAGATCTGTGCATTCTGCTCGTTGAAGGCGGTCCGCGCATTCTCCCCGGCTTCAGTGCGGAGCTTTCAGCCAAAGCGGACGCAGCATTGTCAGGGATGGGAGTGACGATCAGGCTGAACAGTCTCGTGAGTGGCGTCCGAGAGGACGGCGTGATGATCGATCAGGAATTTGTGCCCTCTGCGGGCATTATTTGGGCCGCGGGCAACAAGGCGTCGCCTTTGCTCGAGACGCTTGGCACCGCTCAGGATGGAGCGGGTCGGGTGAAGGTGGGGCCCGATCTGACGATCCCGGGCGAGCCGTGGGTTTTCGTCCTTGGCGATGCAGCGAATTGTACGGGAGAGGATGGGAAGCCCTTGCCTGGCTTGGCTCCGGTTGCCATCCAGCAGGGCCGCTATGTGGCCGACGTGATCCAACACGACACGCCTCCGGCTGAGCGCCGGCCATTCGTCTACGTCGACCGAGGCATGCTCGCGACCATTGGGAGGGCCAAGGCCGTGGCGCAAATCGGTCGGCTGCATGTGTCCGGACTCTTTGCATGGCTGCTCTGGTGCATCGTGCACATCTTCTTCTTGATCGGCGTCCGCAGCCGCTTCCGGGTGATGTCGGAGTGGCTCTGGTATTACGTCACGTTCAAACCAGGTGCGAGATTGCTGTTTGAGCAGCCTGCGATCGTCCACAACGATCGAGCAACAATGCACCGGTCGAACGAATAGGCGACGTTCTCCGAGCCCTTCTCTTCACCTGTTCGCGCGATTCCGCTCATCCCGCGCAGCTCCACAATGAAATCGTCTCGATGTTTTCCGTAAACGCCGACCCTCCGCAATCATGAGGCTGGTTCTATCCCCCTGTTTTGGTTCCTGTTATTTTGGTTCGTTCATGAAGACTCTTCGACCCCTCAATTGGAATGCAACTTGCTGGTCGAACATTCCAACGTGGGAGGGATACATGCTCAATCAAGGGGTCGCCAAGCAGATTCTCGAAATCGTGAAGGCTCATCCTGGTTGTGGTCTGGATGAGCTAACATCGCTCCTGCCGGATTTCAGTTGGTCTGAGATATTTGTGGAGGTAGATCGGATGAGTCGTTCTGGTCAGCTGCGCCTGACGAGGACTGGCTCAGAGTTTCTGGCGAGGGTTCACGTGATCTAGGCCTATTGTTCAGCGTCGTGGAACAGGTACAGTGTCTGGTCGTAGGTGCCCTGCTGGCCGGCCTGGGCCCTCTTTTCTCCAGGGAGGCTTCCACCCACTTCCGCTTCAACGCGTGCACGACTCATAGCCTACAGGAGCAGGAGGTCTTGTATGAGACCGCGGATCTCAATCATTACACTCGGTGTCGACGATCTTGAACGTGCACTGACATTCT
>JAICVE010000016.1 GCA_025935475.1 Nitrospira sp.
CCTTGATCTACCGCCACGTCCACGATCACCGATTTGGGTTTCATTTTGGCGACGAGCGTACGTGAGACGAGCTTCGGCGCCCGAGCGCCAGGGACGAGCACTGCACCGATCAGCAAATCCGCCGTGAGCACGTTTTCTTCGATCGCTGCTTGCGTGGAGGCACGAGTGACGATTCTGCCCTGATAGAGATCGTCGAGATACCGCAGGCGTTCGATGTCGAGATTGATGACCGTGACTTGCGCGCCCATGCCGACGGCGATTCTGGTTGCCGCGCTGCCGACCGTTCCCGCGCCCAACACGACCACCTTGGCGGGGTCCACCCCCGCCACGCCGCCCATGAGCAATCCCCTCCCGCCCTGCGTGGCCTCCAAATAGCGGGCGCCGACTTGCACCGACATTTTTCCGGCAATCTCGCTCATCGGCTTCAACATCGGCAGCATGCCGTCCTTCGCTTCAATGGTTTCGTAGGCGATGGCCGTGATGTCGGCTTCCAACAGCGCTTTGGTCAGTTCTGCAGACGAAGCCAGGTGCAGGTAGGTGAACAAGACCTGGCGGGGGTGAAACAGCCGGGTTTCCGAGAGCTGCGGTTCCTTGACCTTGACGATCAAGGCGGCGTCCTTGAACAGGGCCTCTTTGGAAGAGGCAATTTTCGCCCCGGCCTGTCGATACTGCTCGTCGGTATAGCCGCTGCCGACGCCGGCCGATGGCTCGACGAGGACCTCGTGGCCGGCGTGACGGAGCGCTTGCACCCCGTCGGGCGTCACGCTCACCCGATATTCGTGGTCTTTGACTTCCTTCGGCACTCCGATGATCATGGGGTCCCCTCTCTTCCGACCAACGCGCACCTCCTATTGTATCGAGAGATGTGCGGAAAGAGA
The DNA here is from genome assembly GCA_025935475.1 of Nitrospira sp. GTDB lineage: Bacteria > Nitrospirota > Nitrospiria > Nitrospirales > Nitrospiraceae > Nitrospira_C. The sequence continues at coordinate 879 of JAICVE010000016.1, forward strand.
ACTGATGCCGCAGAAGCCGCCGCGGCGGTGGACAGTGCGCGAAGGGGTGTTGTAAGATTTGCCCCTCGCATCGCAGGTCAGGATTGCAGACTTTCTAAACAGCCTGTGACGAGCCAGAGGAGGCCATGATGGATGCAGGAGCCGGATCGTGTAATGCGTGCGGCGCCGCCGGGACCGCGCTGATGAAATTGTCCCTCGGCAAAGACTTTTTCGGCCGCGCCTACGATCGTCTCTCGCCCTCCAGCGACCAGAGTCCCAAGTGGTATTGCGAGGCCTGCTCGATGCAGAAAAACCTGCAGCGCGACTTTCGAGACATTCGAGCCGAATTCGACAAACTGACTGCCGGACAAACTTCTGAGCTCTCGAACACCGACACGTTTCAGCGGGCCGCGCTCCGGCTGAGGGAAATCGCCGCTATCCTCGAAGCGACGAGCAGCCAGTCGCCGATTCTTGCGGCGCCGGATGTGGCTCAGTTGATCGGACGCTTCCAGACCACAACCATGCAGGCCTGACAACACCGGACTCACCCTTGCCGCCGTTCAAACGTCATATTTTCATTTGCATCAACCAGCGCCCGAAAGACGATCCGCGCGGCTGCTGCGCTGACCGGGGATCAGAAAAGCTCCACGCCCATTTCAAGAGCGAAACGAAACGTCTCAATCTGAAGGGGTTGGTGCGCGCGAACAAAGCCGGGTGCCTCGACCATTGCGACTTGGGCCCCAGCGTCGTGATCTATCCTGAAGGAGTCTGGTACTGGGTAGGCAACGAAGCTGATGTCACGGAAATCATGGAACGGCATATTCTGAAGGGCGAAATCGTGACCCGTTTGCTCATGCCGGATCATCCGGCGCCAACCGCGCTGCCTCCCCTGCACTCCCTGCGCTAAGGACCAGATGGCGACAGAAGACAAATGGAAGGCCAACCTGGCGAAGGTGGCCTTCATGAAGCAGTTTCCCGGATTACTCGGCTCATGGGAGGCCTTGAAAGGCAAAACCATTGAAGCGGTGATTCCGCTCAAGAGCAAGCAAGGCGCGGCCGCCATCATTTTCAGCGACGGAACGTTCACCGTGGTTCCGCCGATGGCCGCCGAGCCCTACGAACTCGGCGAGACGTTGACCGCCGGGCGTTCGCTGCTTGAAGCCAAGCACGCTCACGCGTATCAGGAGTACGACCGGCTGGCGAAGAACGACAAGGATGCGCTGAGGCAGGCGCGTCTCGAAAAAATCATCGGCGCCATCCAAAACAATCTGGAGCAGATACCGGAATTGAAAGAACGGCTGAAAGCGCTTGTGAAGGAGTGGCCGTGAGCAGTATCCCCAAAAAGAACATGTTCGAAATCTTCTCGCAGGGTCTCTTTGAAGGAGTCAAACCCATGATGATCATTCGCGACCACTTGGTCCGCCACCCCGACCGCTGCACGCATCAAGCGGTCTGCGTTCCGATTTGCCCGACCGGGGCCTGGCTGTCCACTCCGCCTTACAAGTTCGACGCCGCCCGCTGCCTCGAAGGTTGTCGCTTGTGCCTGGATGCCTGCCCTTCGCACGCGATCTTCGGTGTCTTCAGAAAAGGCGACAAGCTGCTCGAGCCGCAGCAGAAGTCGTAGCCGCTCCTTCTGCCATTCGAGGCAGCCGGCCAAGAGCCGGCTGCCTGCGATCTTTCGTTACGGAACCAACGTAAAATCTTGAGTTTGATTCGCGGCGGAGATATCCACGGCGAATGATTGTGATGCATAACCGGCGGCGGAGGCTTGGACTGTGTACTTCCCACCGACCGATGCCGGTTGTTGGGTGAACACAATCGGTAACGTCGTCGTATAAGCACCGAGGGACGGCGCTGCCACAGGTAGCGCAAGGACATACCCGAAGTCCCCCTCCGCCGGAGTGGCGAGCGGTCCTGCCACGACCGTTTTTACCGTAATAGTCGGGCCACTCATGAGTGTCTGCGTCGCTGCGACGAATACAGCCTCCTCGTCGGTCGGCGGGTTCAAAAACACATCTCCGCCGATCGTTCGAGTCGTTGACGGGTCAAGCGCAGGTGGTGCGACAGGAATCGGGGAGACATTCGTGCTGACCGACCGAATTTCTGTGGGCGTATTCACCGGCACGCCGGAAATCACGGCAGTCGCCCGGTTGTCGGCGGTAATGACGACGTCATACGTTGCTGGCGCCGCGAGGCGAGCCAGGAAAAATTTTCCGCTCACCGAGTTCGGTACCGTCCTGCGGACGATTTCTCCATTCATCTGCGCCGTGACGACGACATGGCTCCCGAGAAGCGACTGAGCCACGAACCCTTCGATGCCGTTGAGGACGAATGGGGTGACTTTGATGACCGGCTTGAGCGCATACGTTCCATTTCCCCGCAGCACGATCGACTTGCAGGCGTCGAAATCCAGCAGCAGATCCACTCGTTGCCCAGACGGCACGTCGAACTGATGCACAAGCTTGATGCCTGTTTGGATCCCACTGGGCGTATCGAGTGGAAGCTCAGTCGTCGTGCCTGACAGCACCACCGAGTTCGCGAACGGCGGATTGGGATTGTTTCTGTTGGACACCAACAGCAGGCGCAGCTGCGTGTAATGGCCAGCGGGCAACGGAGTTTCGCCAAGATGCTCAAGCGCAAGATTGGGTTGGGTCGGATCATTGAGATCGAGGAGGTTGATCTTGCGCGGTGGATTCAGCGTAATGTCCGTCCACCCGGCGGCAGTATCCGAGGCTGAATCGCTTTGGTGGATGCGGACTTTGCTGACGGTGACATAGACGGCGTCGAAGCCACACGCTGGTGCGTCGGTGAGTGACACGCTGACCGCTCCCGGCGCGGTTCCTTCGTCTCCGCTGTTCGAGCAAGCTGCTAAGAACGCAAACACCACCAGTGCGATGCACGACACCCAGCGAGAGCACCCAATACTAGAGTGATTCATGTGACACCATCCTTACTCATAACGTGTTGCTTCCTGTTCAGCTCTTCAAGTGACCCTATGCGCGAGACGCCGAAGGGTAGAGGTGTTGGAGCAATTTTTGTGCTCTTACTCCTTCCCTGCAACAGCATGCCTCTTGGATCAGTCTAACCTTAATGAGAACAACCGATTACGCCCTCTCCCACTCATCTGACATAAGGCCGTCTGGATGCAATTCCACTTTCGTAGGTGTAATTCTGCAGGGGCAGCCATACAGTGCATGCGATGGGGAACGCTGAGAAGCCTTGATTGCCGCCCGTTTGCGGCTAGGTAAGGTATTTACGGAGGCGGCCCCAGTAGGCCGTGCCTGTATAGGCGCAGGCGCCGGTGAAGATCGTCAGTGCCATCATGCCGTAGACTCTTGCTCGGGAGATCTTGATCTTGACAGAGGGGTTCAATACGTCAGGAGACAGGCGGACCAGCCTCAACGATTCTCCGGCCGAAAGGATCGGCCACATGCAGGACAGCCGCAGCCTGGTTTCGTAACGCGGAATGGCCATCGTGTAGAGCCACCCCTGGTCGAGATGGTCGACGGCCATGCGAATGAGTTGATTGAGTACAGGCCGAAAGCGAGGCAAACTTCTGGCGTCGAGCAAATCCCGAGGTTTCAATCCGTATTCAGCCAGCATCGGTTCCGGGACATAACAGCGCCCCCGCTGTAAGTCGTGCGCGATGTCTTTCACCACGTTCGTCAGTTGCAGTCCCTTCCCAAACCGTACACCGACCTCAGCCATACTTCTGACGTTCCAGCCTCTCAGGCCCCGGCGGTAGGCGCACATGAGATCGGTCCAGAACTCCCCGACGCAGCCCGCCACATAGTAGGTGTACCCGTCGAGAGCCTCGAGGGTCTTCAACGCGGTTAGATCAGCGGCGGAGCTCCCGGGGAACACCGTCAGATCCATTTCCATGCCCCGCACGAGCGTCGTCATGAGCTGCCGGACGCGGCGCCGGTCCTCCGGCGAGAACTCTTGAAGCACGCCGAAGCACTCATCCAAGCGTTCGAGCAACTGCCGCTCAGCCGAATCCTGCTGGATCGTGCCTACGGCCTGCTGGATTTCACGGATTTGACCCAACGACACCTGATCGCTGACGAACTGCGCTTTTAACTGGCCGAGATAATCGAGCCGGCGAGGACGGTCGATCAGCTCCGTATCGGCAATGGTGTCGGCCGCTCTGGCAAAGAGATAGGCGAGACTCACCTGGTCCCGAACGTCAGACGGCACCACGGTAAGGGTCGTATAGAACAGGCGGGACACGCGCTTGAGGAGATTACGCAGAAGGGCCCGTTTCGAACCATGGGTACTCGTGACGCCACCTACCTTGTCAGGAGAGACTGCCGACCGCCTTGCCAGCCGGCCCGCATCAGCGGACTTCCAGCTTCCCTTCCATGCCCTTGTCCCGATGACTCGGCAACGGCCAGAGCCGCTTATCGCAATAAATGGGGAAGGTGCCGGATTGCATCGGGGTAAATTTGAGCAGGGCCGTCTTCCCGGCGCCGGTGTCCTGCTCAACCGAGAGGCTGCCGGCCGGATCTTTGATGATGAAATTGTGAGGAACTAGTGTCGTGACGCTCTTGAGCGTCAACTCAACGGGCTTGCCTTTTTCGACGATCAGATGGGCGGGTTGATAGGAGTAGCTGTCGAGAATGACGGTCGTGCGCTGCACGCCATCCGAATCGGTCGGCACCGTAAACGGCGGGCCCATCGAAGCTGGTTCCGCGGCAAAGCTTACGGCGGCCAGTACAAGCGACAGCCCAAGACTCCCCGGCAGGGATAGTGGTCGCATAAGGACCTCCGTGGATGAGAGGTTTCTAACAGGAAGAGCCGGATCGGTCAATGTTCGCTTGGGGTTACGCGACAGGGGCCCATCTTGACCTTGTCGGAGGAAGACTTATGCTAGAGTCCTGCGTGTATCGATGTGTATTATAATGACTGCGAGTTCACGCGTCCAAGCGGTGGGAAGAACCGCTTTGCAAGGAGGAATCGATGAAGTGGATTAAGGGTATTGTCCTGCTCCTGATTTCCAACCTGTTGTTCATGGTCGCGATCAACGTGATCGTGAGCTTCGTGCTGCCTTTGTTTGGCATCACGTTGGGAGGCGATACGGCCTCGCTCCTGACGATGGCTGCCATCTATGGATTCGCAGGCGCCTTCCTCAGTTTGGCGTTTTCCAAGCAGGCGGCGCGTGCGATGCTGAGCGGCAGCCAGCAAATCACTCAGCCGCGCTCCCATGTGGAACAGATGATTTACGGATCGGTCCAGGAAATCGCGCGCCGGCTGAACATTACTATGCCGGAGGTGTGGGTGTACGAGTCTCCGGACCCCAACGCGTTTGCCACAGGTCCCAGCAAGAACAACTCGATGGTCGCCGTGTCGACCGGCCTGCTCCAAAACTTGAAAGAGGACGAGGTGCGCGCGGTGCTGGCGCACGAAATGGGCCACGTCTATAACGGCGATATGTTTACGACGACCGTGCTCGCGGGTCTGATGAACACGTTCGTGTTCTTTATTTCCATGTTAGTCCGCCGTTTCTTTGCCGAGCGGGATCAGGAGGGATTGGGATTCGCGTTGTCGTTTGTCGTCCAGCTCGTCCTAGGCTTCCTTGCGATGATCCCCATCATGTGGCATTCACGGCGCCGGGAGTTTGGGGCTGATGCCTTTTCCGCCAAGGTGTACGGCAAGGGCGCGATGATCTCAGCGTTGCAAGGGATCGAACGCTGGGTGTCTCGCGCGCAGATGGAGCCAAGTAGCACGGCCGACCCGCTGGTGACATTCAAGATCGCCGGCACCAGCCATGTGATGCGCCTATTTGCCTCGCATCCGACGATGGAAGAGCGGATCGCCGCATTGGAACGGGTCTAACGCTGATCGGGAGGCTGTCATGAGAAAATTCATCTTCGTGCTGTCAATGATCGCACTGGGTAGTGGACTCATGGGCGGCCTCCCCGTACAAGCGGAACAGGAAGGACTTCTCGTGGCAGCCAAGACGACCAGTCTGTATGACTTCACGATGGACGACATCGACGGCCAGCCGGTCAATCTCGGCGCCTATAAAGGCAAGGTGCTGTTGCTGGTGAACACCGCGAGCCTGTGCGGGAACACGCCTCAATATTCGGATCTTGAGCGGGTCTATGAGCAGTTTCACGAACAGGGCTTCGAAGTGCTGGCATTTCCCGCCAACAATTTCGGCCAGCAGGAGCCTGGCAGCAACGCCGAGATCAAAGGCTTCTGCCTGACGAAGTACAGCGTGAGCTTTCCCCTGTTCAGCAAAATCAGCGTGAAAGGATCAGACAAGCACCCGCTCTATCAGTATCTAACGGAACAGAGCCCATTCCCGGGCGAAGTGGAATGGAATTTCCAGAAATACCTGGTCGACCGGTCCGGTCGGGTGGTGGGACGTTTTCATCATCGCACCAAGCCTCTCTCTCCTGAAGTTGTGAACGAGATCGAGCGGGTGCTCGCGGCGAAATAACCGCGCCTAGGTTCTTCGGTAGAAGGCGATGTGCTCGCGGTACTCTTGTATCGCCGCGCCGAGCGCCGCGGCGCCTCTCGGAATGTTCGCTTCCAGGGTGTTCTCGATCCCTTCATCGTCAATCTCGACGTCATACCGGTCCTGGACGTTCGTCCGCACCGGTCCCGCGGTGACGTCGCGGGGCATGAAAATCTCTTTCCATACTTCCTTTTCGACGAGACAGACGTCTCTGAACCGTTCGTAGAGCAAGGTGAGTTTGTCCGGGTCAGTCACTCGGATTCGTGCGCCCATGTGTGTCCTTTTGTGCGGGAAGCAATTACTTTTGCGCGGAAGATGGTGCAGGAGGAACAGAGTCGACGATGGAAAACCGCATGGTCCCCACTTGATTCGCCGCATGGAACGGTTGCTGTCCCAGCGGTGTGATGAAGATTTTGACTTGGTACTTCCCGACCGGCCACTTCTCGTCTTTCCGTTTCAGTTCGAGGAAACCATACCGTTCATGACCGGGAACTTCAAGGCTGTCTTTTCCCATCGGCGTGTCGGGGAGCTTGCCTTCGGCGGCCTCACGGAACCACTGGGCACTGAACTGGGCAGGATCTTCGAGCGGCGCCACTTCGAACACGATATAAATGGCGGGCGTGTCGGGCGTAAATACTGAAGTAGGCTCGATGGGCTTGAGTCTCGGATCTTGCGTGTACCAGCCTTTGCGTCCAAAACTGTCCCACTCAACGTCATAACCCTTCGCCATCTTAATCCAGGTAAAGAGCGATTGCGGGATGCCTTTTTTCTGCTCGTCGAAGGAAGGGCTTTGGGTGGGATCAATTTCGGTGGTCGATTGTTCCTTGGGGGCAACCAAGTCTCTCGCGTCGGCTTCCCAGACAACGCCGCCCAACAGGCTGACGATTCCGACCAGACACCCGAGCGGCAATCGTGAGGGTCTTCCAGCGATGTTCATGTGAACCCCACTACCTCCTTCATTCAACACCTATTTCATACCAGACGCAAGCTGTCTGTGATAGGTTGAGCCACGCAAGCTTTTTGCCATACGTCGGGCACAATGAGTCTTCCGAAGTCCATCGAACAAGACCTCAGAGAACCAAGCCGCCACTACGGCATTCGGGATGGCGCCTGTCAGGCCGTTACCCAAGGCAGCGGGGAACAATATCTTTCCGCCTTTGCTCTCCTGCTGGGGGCAAGCCCGTTTCAGTTGAGCGTCCTTTCTGCCCTTCCCCAACTGATCGGAACCGGCGCTCAATTGGCATCGGTCAAGCTGCTCCGATGGTTTCCGGACCGCAAAGCACTCATCCGTGCCGGCACTGCGGGCCAAGCGCTGTCCTGGCTACCGATTCTGTTACTGCCGCTCCTGTTTCCTGATTTCGGGCCGTTGCTGCTCATCCTGGGCACGACCGTGTACTTCGCCTGTAATCAGTTTACGACGCCCACCTGGAATAGTTTCATCGCAGACCACCTGGATGAGCACGAGCGAGGCGCGTACTTCGCCCGGAGGGCGATGGTCATGGCGAGCCTCAGCTTCGCCGCGCTCTGCGTGGCAGGTTGGCTGCTCAGTCTTTGGCAGGATCACGCATTCTCCTGGATGGGATTCGCCTTGATCTTCGCCATCGCCGGTGCGGCGCGATGGATCTCGGCCGTTACCCTGGCGAAGGTCGAAGACATTCATGCAACACCGTCTCTCGATACCTCACCCAGTTTCCGCCGGTTCCTGGCCGGCACGAGCGTCAGCTTTCGGCGCTTCCTGCTGTTCTCCGGAGCGATGCACGCCGCCGTGTTGATTGCCGGACCGTTTTTTGTGCTCTACATGCTGCGGGATCTTCACCTGGCTTATTGGGGATATGGCTCCTGGCTGGCCGCAGGGATTCTTGGACAACTCCTCACGTTACGGGCGTGGGGCCGATTCGCCGATCGATTCGGAAACAAAGCCCTTCTCACAGTCACCGGTTTCATGGTCCCTTTTCTTCCCATGCTGTATCTCGCAGGAACCCACCTCCTGTTCTTGCTGTTCGTCAATTTCCTGGGCGGCGTGACCTGGGGCGGGCTGGCCTTGGGCCTTCAGAACTATGTGTTTGACGCCGTGCGGCCTGAGGATCGAGCGAAAGCGGTTGCCACCTATAGCACCATCAATGCCTTAGGCTGGTGTCTCGGCGCCTTTATGGGAAGCTGGTTAGTGCATGCCCTGCCGTCAGAGATCATCATCGGACAGTACTCTCTCGTGTTGGCCTCAAACCTTCCCCTCGTATTTTTTGTATCGGGGCTGTTGCGACTGGCGGTTTCAGGGAGTTTTCTGAGGAGCTTTCATGAGGCGAGGGCCGTGGAGCAGGCGCCATTCACGCAGCTCGTGTGGGAACTGCCTTTACTCAAACCTCTCGGCCAGTTGCTGGTGAGTCCGCTCCGAGCCAGTAAATAGCCAGATGCCGAGTCTACCGCGGCGACGCGGGCTGAGCGCCCCGTTCCCGCTCTTCCTGCTTGAGCTTGTCGAAGTTCTGGTCCGCATGGCCCCGGACCTGGTCGGGCGTCGGTTGCGCCATGGGTTTGGGCTCATGGCTGGAACATGCTGCGAGGATGAGAAAGGCTGTCGCCCCCAGCACGATGCCAGTGGCTCTCTCCATGTGTTTCCGCTGAACAGTCATACGCGCTCCTCCCTCCAACACCGCTGCCGCTTGCCGCATCATACTCTCCCTTCCGGAGCAAAACCACCAGTATGGCTTGATTGACTGCCGCGGAATGACGCGGTATCCTCGCAGCAACTTCCGAAAGTGCCGAGATTTCCATGTCATTGCGCGACCGCCTCACCGAAGATCTGAAGCTGGCCATGAAGGCGCGCGATCAGTTGCGGATGGATGTCATCCGCATGATCAAGGCCGCCGTGCTCAACAAAGAAGTCGAGATGAAAAAAGATCTCGACGATGCGGAAATGAGCCGCATCATGACCACCATGATCAAACAACGCAAGGAGTCGGTCGAACAGTTTGAAAAAGGCCAGCGTGCCGAACTTGCCGCAAAAGAGCGGCAGGAAATTTCCATCATCGAAGCCTACCTTCCAAAGGCCATTTCACCAGACGAGCTCGACCGGACGGTGGATGCCGTGATCCGCGAGTCCGGCGCGACTTCCGCCAAAGACATGGGTGCTGTCATGAAAGCCGTGATGGCTCGGCTTGCCGGCCAACCGGTCGACGGCAAACACGTCAGCGACCTCGTGCGCTCTAAGCTGAAATAGCCCGTCACGCTCGTCTGATATACTTGAATCCGAACTGTGGCGGGCACTGGAGTTAGGAGCGTACGTAGGACTTTCGTGAGCATTCTCATTGTTGATGATTCCCCGGACCAGCAGGCGCTTCTCCGCTCGATCCTCGGCAAAGCAGGCCATGCCGATGTGCTCAGCGCCGATTCCGCCAGAGCTGCCGCGCATGTCCTGAACCTGGACGGTAATTCGGCCACGCAGAACATCGATCTCATTCTGATGGATGTCCTGATGCCGGACCAGGACGGGGTCGAAACCTGCCGCCAAATTAAACGCTGCGCCCACCTCGAGGACATTCCGATCATCATGGTGACGGCCAAGGCCGATTTGAGCAATCTTCAGGAGGCCTTTGCCGCAGGCGCCATGGATTTCATCAGCAAGCCGGTCAATAGCATCGAACTGTTGGCGCGGGTCGCCTCGGCGTTGCTCTTGAAGCAAGAAATGGATCGGCGCAAGAATCGTGAACTCGACCTACACCGGAGCAATGAGGAACTCCAGAAGGCCCTGAAAGAAGTGAAGTCTCTGCGCGGGCTGATTCCCATCTGTGCTTCCTGCAAAAAGATTCGAAATGACGGAGGTTTCTGGCAGCAGTTGGAAGAGTATCTGGCCGAGCATTTGGACGCCGAATTCAGCCACGGCCTCTGTCAGCCTTGTATCAAAAAGCTTTATCCTGGTGTTTACCAGGATTAGCTGTTACGATTTCTTCACTACTGCTTCATTTCAGCCAGGTCGAGGCGACGCCCCCAATGAGTATACTGATCGTTGACGATTCTCCAGACGACCGGACCCTCCTTCAGTCAATCCTCACCGCTGCCGGTTATGAACACATTTTGGTCGCAGATTCAGCCGTGACGGCGTTTCGGCTGCTGGGTCTCGACGGTGGGAAACAGGGCGCGGCGCGAGTCGATCTCATCCTCATGGACATCATCATGCCCGAGATGAACGGTATCGAGGCATGCCGACAAATCAAGGCCGTCGAGCGATTCCGTGAAACGCCGATCATGATGGTGACGGTCAAAACGGATCCGGTCGATCTTCAACTGGCGTTTGCCGCCGGAGCCCTGGACTACATTGGGAAACCCGTTAATAAAATCGAACTGTTGACGCGCGTGCGATCCGTCCTGCGGCTCGTGCACGAGATCGAACGGCGTCGCGCCCGCGAGCAGGAATTGCTGGAGGTCATGCGCCAGCTGCAGGAAGCCAATCAAATGCTGTTGCGGCTGTCCTCCTTGGACGGGTTGACCGGCATCACCAACCGTCGCCAATTCGACGATTTTTTGGAGCAGGAATGGCGGAGGGCCGTCCGTGAGTCGACGCCGCTCTCGCTCATCATGCTGGATATCGATCGGTTCAAAGTCTACAACGACAGCAACGGGCATACGGCCGGAGACGAATGCCTGCGGCAAGTCGCCAATGCGATTTCCGGTGCCGTCAACCGTCCGGGAGACCTGGTGGCCCGCTATGGCGGGGACGAGTTTGTCGTGGTGCTTCCCGGCACGGCGACAGACGGCTCAGCGCAGGTTGCGGAATCGTTGAGGAAGCGGATCGAATCCCTCGACATCACCCATACCGAGGGCGACCACATCACGATCAGCGTCGGCTACGCCAGCACAATCCCAAGCAGGAGTGCCTCGCCGACTGACTTGATCAAAGCGGCAGACCAGGCGTTGTATCAAGCCAAGCAAGAGGGCCGCAATCGAGCGAAGCAGGCCGGCATTCTCACCCTCGTTCCCCACTCAGACGACGAGTAGCCGGGCCGCGCACTTGCGCACTATCCATGCCGCAACGTCACGCGCCATCCCGGACCAAACTTGCCCGAAAGTCTCTTCCCCGTACACTGGCTCAAACCAAGCGCGCGTTGCGTCAGGAACGCGCCGCACGGCGGCGCGAAGCGGTGCAACATGCCGCCACAGAGCAGGCCCTGGTCGTCGCCAAGGAAGCGGCCGAAGTGGCCAGCAATGCCAAAACTGAGTTCCTGGCCACGATCAGCCATGAGATCCGCACGCCGATGAACGCGATTGTCGGGATGGCCGATCTGCTGTGGGATACTCAGCTGACTCCTGATCAGCGCAAATATCTGCGTATTTTTCGGCGGGCCGGCAGCAGTCTCCTCCAATTAATCAACGACATTCTTGACCTCTCCAAGGTGGAGGCCGGCCATATCGAACTCGAGTCGATCGAATTCGACCTGGGCGATCTCATCGAAAAAGCGATCGAAATTCTCGCGATGCGCGCGAATGAGAAAGGGTTGGAACTGGCATGTCATCTCGCGCCCGATGTCCCCTGCGCGCTGACCGGCGATCCAAATCGTCTTCACCAGATTCTGGTCAATCTCATCAGCAATGCGATCAAGTTCACGGACAAGGGGTCCGTCATCCTTGAAGTGACGAATGACGCGGCACAGGGAAGACCGGGCGCCATTCATTTCATAGTCAGGGACACCGGTATGGGTATCGCGCAGGACAAGCTGTCCTCGATTTTCGAGCCCTTCACGCAAGCCGATGCGTCGATTGCCAGACGCTACGGCGGTACGGGGCTCGGCCTGACGATCAGCAGGCAGCTGGCGGAGTTGATGCAGGGCAGGATTTGGGCCGAGAGCATTGTGGGCGAAGGCAGTACATTTCATTGTGCGGTACGACTCGGTATCAAAGTTGGCGCGAAGATGCCCTGCCTGCCGCGCTCGATCGATCTCCATGGTCTCCGGTCCTTGGCGGTCGACGATCATCCCATTAATCGCAAGATCCTGGTCGAAACCCTGTCGTCTTGGAACGCGCATGTCGCGGCAGTCGGCGACGGACATCAGGCGGTCACCGCATTGAGGCAGGCAGCCGAGTCGTCGCATCCCTACGGCCTACTGCTCATCGATTGCCGTATGCCGGGCATGGATGGATTTCAGGTCGTGGATGCGATTCGGCGCTCCGACCTGGCTGCAGGATTGACCATCATCATGATGGCATCGGACCACTGGGCCGACGACATTGCCCGCACCTACGACTTGGGGTTGAACGGGTACCTGACCAAACCTATACGCCGCTCCGATCTCCTGCAAACTCTGAGTATCGCCATGGATCGCGCCCGCGGTGTGCCCGTGACTTCGCCATTGAGCCGGACGCCCCTGCCTGTGGCCACAAGGCCGCTCCAGATTCTGCTTGTGGAGGATTCTCCCGACAATCAGGTCTTGGTCCAATCCTATCTAAAGTCCACGCCGTATCAGGTGGATGTGGCTGAACATGGCGGCGTTGCGGTCGAACAATTCAAACAGGGACACTATGACGTCATCCTCATGGATATGAACATGCCGGTCATGGACGGTTACGAGGCGACGCGAGCCATTCGCGCATGGGAGCACGAACAGGATTTGGCCGAGACCCAAATCATTGCTTTGACCGCGCTCGCGCTAAAGGAAGAAGGCGATAAAATTCTCGACGCCGGCTGCAATGCGCACCTGACCAAGCCGATCAAGCGGCAGACATTGCTCGAAGTACTTCACGCCTGCGAAGGATACCGACGAACATGACGCCACACGGTAACACGTCTCGACGAATCACCGTCTCGGTCGATCCCGACCTAGAAGAACTCATCCCCGGCTTCCTGGAGAACCGGCGGAAGGACGCAGCGACGTTGGCGCGCGCCGCAAAAGCCGGCGATGAAAAGACCGTACGTCTGCTTGGTCATCGGATGAAAGGGGACGGTGGTGGCTACGGCTTTCAGGAAATCAGCCAGATCGGTGCGGCGCTTGAACAAGCCGCCACCAGACAAGATTGGAAAGTGATCGTCGAAAAAACTGAGGCGCTGACCGCATTTTTGGCACAAGTCGATGTCGTGTACCGGAAGTAAGGTCACGGTTTGGGTCATCAAGCTGCCTAGTTATTTGCCATGTTTTGGAATTAATTTTGAAGGGAGGAAGGGAAAAGACTGGAGAGGCAGACAGTGTCACAGTGCTTTACCGGCGCGCGATTTCATTTCTTGCCGCACGCCACATTCAACAGGGTCTCGCCTAGACCGATTCGAGTCGGCATCCACCTTGCGGTTGAGAAGAGAGAAGAGTTCATGTGTAAGACATCACCGCTTCCCATATGACCTGAAAATTCTTTCACACTTACCATGCGCTTCATTGCTTCCGCGCAATGGTATTCATTCTTAACTGTTTTGGATAAGTACGCATGCCCCACCGCCGGCTGTGCGGTCTTGCTGTCGTACAACACCCACATCTCCGCGATGTCTCCCCTGCGGCGAATAGTGTCGGGGTCAACATAAACTTTCTCTCCGGTCTCGACATTCACACTCACTTCTACCCACTCTCCATACGCCGGCGCACTACTTAGTGTCAGAAGGATAAGCAGGACGAGGCGTTTCATATTGCGTCCCGATAGGTGGGATTTCCGCTGGTCCCTTCGGGGCAGACATTCTTGATTGGTATCAGGTCGAATGATTGATTCAGAGCCAACACGGGCCTCTTCATTCAAGCAATCCTGCAGTACATCCCTTCTCAGCACATGCTCTCGTTGACGCGCCAGATGACTCTCCACGCTGACCGAATCCTGGACTCGGCCGCATTTCAAGCATCGCCACCTGGCCGTCCAGTCCATGAAACGATCTTCTACAAGTAGAGTTCCACAATGCGGACAGATCATGTCACCTCTACATGAGCGAGTTGGATGACGCTACGCCCCATCAAAACCAATATACCTAGAGAAATGAGGAGAAAGCCATCCCACGTTGGAATCAATACACCTTCGAAAGTGGCATTACCTGAGACCCTGGGCAACAGATGTCTTACGCTCTGCCGCGAACTGACATAATCGCGAGGCATTCGCCCTCGTCGGTTTTTCTTCCGCTTCAAAATACAAGGTGGGAGACCGACTCTCCAAGCTGAGATTATCACGCGTTCCTCCAAGCTTCTGCCGCCTATTGCGGCTCACTCAGAACCATTCCCTGGGATCATGCCTGCGGTAAAGACCTTGCGGAACGAAAAGATGATGCTTGACGGTCACTCTTGGCGACGAATGCCATCAAAATTTGTCATTCCGCTACATTTTTGTTCATGACGAAACTGCGTGGGATTCTCTCGGAAAGCCCGAATGTAGCGGATTTTCTGCATTTGGACATCAATGAAGTCCAGGCCCGATGCTTGCTGATAACGCAACAGGTTGGAAGAACCGAAGGGGAACAACTTCACATCGGCCAGCAATAGGGAAACTCATGGGACAAGAAGGTAGGTGCGGCTGAGATCGCGCGAGGCGGCTTGGTACTTCCATTCAGTGATGTTATCCGCCCGCATCGCATGAACCTGACGAAGACGTCGTTCTGAGAGGAAGATCATAGGTCAATACGGTGGTACGCATGAGGAAGTTACCCATCCGACACACCGATAAGGAACAGCGAGTCTCCAACCCATACATCCCCTTCACCGTAGGTCTCAGGGCAC